>NZ_JBYTAE010000010.1:0-85902 GCF_058787875.1 Hydrogenophaga sp. FW305-3-2-15-A-LB1
CCTCCCGCCTGCCCAAGGTCGGCACCACCATCTTCACCGTCATGTCCTCGCTCGCCGCCGAGCACGGCGCGGTGAACCTGGGCCAGGGCTTCCCCGATTTCGACTGCGACCCAGCCCTGGTGGAAGCGGTCACGCGGGCCATGCAGGCCGGCCACAACCAGTACCCGCCCATGCCTGGCGCGCTCGCGCTGCGCCAGGCCATGGCCGCCAAGATGCAGGCCCTCTACGGCCTGGCCTGCGACCCGGCCACCGAGATCACCGTGACGGCGGGCGCCACGCAGGCCATCCTGACCGCCATCCTCGCCGTGGTGCAACCCGGCGACGAAGTGATCGTGCTCGAACCCTGCTACGACAGCTACGTGCCCAACATCGAGCTGGCCGGCGGCGTCGCGGTGCGCGTGCCGCTCACGCCCGGCACCTTCCGGCCCGACTTCGACCGCATCGCTGCCGCCATCACGCCGCGCACGCGCGCCCTGATCATCAACAGCCCGCACAACCCCAGCGGCATGGTCTGGAGCGAGGCCGACATGCAGCGCCTGCAGGCGCTTCTCGCGCCCACCGACGTGCTGCTGATCAGCGACGAGGTGTACGAGCACATGGTGTTCGATGGCCAGGCGCACCAGAGCGCGGCGCGCTTCCCCGGCCTGGCCGCGCGCGCCTTCATCGTCAGCAGCTTCGGCAAGACCTACCACGTGACCGGCTGGAAGGTCGGCACGGTGGTGGCCCCAGCCGCGCTCACGGCCGAGTTCCGCAAGGTGCACCAGTTCAACGTGTTCACGGTGAACACCCCGGTGCAGCACGCGCTGGCCACCTACATGGGCAACCCGGCGCCCTATCTGGAGCTGGCCGCGTTCTACCAGCGCAAGCGCGACCTGTTCCGCGAAGGCCTGGCCGCCACGCGCTTTCGCCTGTTGCCTGGTGAAGGCACCTACTTCCAGTGCGTGGACATTTCGGCCCTGGCCGTGCCAGAGCGCGACCTGCCCGAGGGCGACTTCTGCCAGTGGCTCACGAAGGAGATCGGCGTGGCCGCCATCCCGCTCTCGGCCTTCTATGGCGACGGTTTCGACCAGCGCGTGGTGCGTTTCTGCTTCGCGAAGAAGGACGACACCTTGCGCGAAGCCCTCACACGCCTGGCGCGCCTGTAAGGCTCAGCACCGCACGGGGTTGCGGCAATAGCGCTCCAGTTCGACCACCGTGGCCTGGCGGGCCACGGCCTGCTTCGCGTTCGGCCCCACCTCCAGGCTGAGCTTCATCTCGTACTTCTTGAAGAAGTCGTCGAACAGTTCGCCGCCCAGAGTGCCGGTGGCGGTGAGCGTGTCGCTCTTCGCATCGTGCTCGATCAGCACCGCGCACAGGGGTTGTTCGGCCGGGCCGTTGAGCACCTGGGCGCCACGCGCCGGGTCGTACTGGCTGTGGTCGGCGCAGCAGTGGATCAGGTCGTTGCCCTTGCTCGGCGTCTGCGGATTCGTGGCCGCGCCCTTGCGGAAGCTGATGAAGCTCAGGTCCTTGGTCGGGTACACCAGCTTGTGCGCGCAGATGGCCGAGAACGCGACCAGGCTCCTGCGCGGGCCGATGCCCCCCGGCCACTGGTAGCTCTGCTTGTCGCGGGTCTGCAGCTGGGTCGCCGCCGCCGGTTTGCCCAGGTCGAGCAGGAACACCGGTGTCGCTTCGAAGGGGTAGTGAAAAACGTAGTTGGTCTGTGGTTTCAGGTTCGACGCCTTGAGCGGTTTGCCCACATCGTCGAGCAATTGAACCCGGCCGTACGAACGCGGTCTGGCATCCGCGGCCCAGGCGGTCTGCGCCAACGCCGCCGCCAGCGAGCCACCGCCGAGCGCGCACACTTCCACGAATTCGCGTCGATCCATCGCCCATCTCCGATGAAAGGCCGTTGTGCCGGCCACCTTGGGGCAGTGAAACGCATGCATCCGCCGGTGTCAACCCGTGTTTTTCTCACATGCCGGCGTCAAGAAGTGCATCCGGCACGCCGATATGGACGTAACTTGGGACACCGAGCGGCCTGTCGGACAGGCTTTTTTTTCGCGCATCGCTGAAGGACCTTTCCCCGTGCCCCCCCTCCACCCTTTCCATCGCCTCAAGAACCTGAGCCGCCGTGCGGTGCTTTGGCAGGCCTGCGCCGCTGTCGCCTGGGGCTTGAGCAGCCCGGCCCACGCCACCCCCAGCACGACCGTGGTCGAAGCCGTTCAACTGCCCGCCTGGGTGGAGCGCAACGGCCAGCGCCGCCCGGCCGAGCCCGGGGCCCAACTGCGCGCCAACGACAAGGCCATCACCGCCAACGGCTCGCGCATGCTGCTGCGCATGGACGACCGCAGCACCATCAAGCTGGGGGAGCAGACCGAGTTCCTGATCCAGTCGCTGGACACCAGCCGCAGCAGCGCCACGGCGCCCAGCGAGCAGAAGAGCGCCTTCAAACTCGTGAGCGGCGTGTTCCGCTACGCCACCGACTACACCAGCAAGGCCCTGGGCAACAAACGCGAACTCAACGTCGAGCTGGCCACGGCCACGGTGGGCATCCGCGGCACCGACTTCTGGACCATGACCGATGCGGCCCACGACGCCGTGTGTGTGTTCGAGGGTAAGGTCGAGGTGGTGCGCGAGGCCAAGCCGGGCATCGAGCTCGACAAGCCCGGCGCATTCTGGGTGGTGTTTACCGGCCAGCCGGAAAAACCGGCCGACCAGGCCACGCCGGCCCAGCTGGCCAAATTCATCGGCCAGGCCGAAATGCAGCCCGGCAGCGGTGTGCTGCTGCAAGGCGGGCGCTGGCGCACCGTGGCGGCCACCTTCAACAGCGCGGCCGATGCCGCCGCGCTGCGCACCCGGCTGCAGACCGCGGGCTACCCGGCGCAAACCCTGGCCAAGGATGGGCGCCACGAGGTGCGCATCAACCAGTTCGCCACGCGCGAGGACGCCGAAGCCGTCTTGCAGCGGCTGCGCGCCGACACCGCCCTGGGCGTGAGCGAAGGCCGCGTGGCGCTCACCGCGAACTGAGCCGTTCGCCCGAGGCCCAGGCTCAGGCGTTGAGCTGGGTCCAGGCCTTCTCCAGCCGCTTCACGCTCACCGGCTGGGGGGTGCGCAGCTCCTGCGCGAAGAAACTCACCCGCAGTTCCTCCAGCAGCCAGCGCAGCTCCTGGAGGCGGGCGTCCTGCACGCCCTTGCGCTCGGCCACCAACCGCCAGAAGCGCTGATCCTGCGGCCGCAGCTCGGCCAGCTTGGCGGCGTCGCGCGCCGGATCGGCGCGCAGCTTGTCCAGCCGCAACTGCACCGCCTTGAGATACCGCGGCAGGTGCTGCAACTGCGCGTACGGCGTCTGCAGGAGAAAGCGCTTGGGCACCAGGCGTTGCAGCTGCTGCGCGATGTCGGTGGCCACGTCCGCCGGCGGTTTGCTGTCCTTGAGCTTGCGCGCGGCGGCGGCGTACTCCGTGAGCACGGTGCCGGCCGTGCGGGCGATCTCGTTGGCGATCAGCGTGAGGCGCCCCCGCCCCTCTTCCACGCGCCGCTTGAAGGCGGCTTCGTCGGTGGGCAGCGGGTCGCCGAGGAAGGCGCGGTCCAGCGCGAGTTCCAGGATCTGCGAGCGCAACTCTTCCAGCGTGCCACCACCGCCCGCTTCCTTGCCCACCTGCATGTAGGCCACGCCCATGGCCTGCAGGCCGGGCAGGTTCTTCTCCAGGTACTTCAGCGCGTCGCGGATCTGCAGCGCGCACAGGCGGCGCAGGCCTTCGCGGTGCCGCGCCTGGGCCACCTCGGGTTCGTCGAACACCTCGATGCGCACCGCCTCGCCGTCGTCCACCAGCGCCGGGAAGCCAATCAGGGTCTGCTGGCCCTGGCGGATTTCCATCAGCTCGGGCAGCTCGCCAAAATCCCAGGCGGTGTGGCGCTGGGCCGCGCTCACGGCCGGGGCCTTGGCGGCGGCCGCCTTGGCCGCCACCGGCGCCGGGCCGCCCTTGACGGGCGCGGCGGGCGCAGGCGCCGCGCGCAACCCTTCCATCTTGAGCGAGGCCAGGGCCTGGAAGGCACCGCGCGCCTGCGCGCCCAGCTCGGCCTTGAGCGCCGCCAGGTTGCGGCCCTGGCCCAACTGGCGGCCGTGTTCGTCGACCACGCGCAGGTGCATGAAGTGGTGCGCGCTGAGCATGTCGACCTTGATGTCGTTGCGCTGGATATCGAGCTGCGTGGCCTCGCGCACCAGCTTGAGCACCGCGTCCATCAGGTTGCCGGCGCCGAAGGTGGCGGGCTCGCACAGCGCCTGCGCGAAACGCTCGGCGGTCGCCGGCAAGGGCACCAGGCGCGAGCGCGGGCGCTGGTGCAGGGTCTTGAGCAGGGCCAGCACCTTTTCCTTGAGCATGCCGGGCACCAGCCAGTCGCAGCGGTCTTCGCTGGCCTGGTTGAGCGCGAAGATCGGCAGCGTGACCGACAGGCCGTCGCGCGGGTCGCCAGGCTCGTGCAGGTAGCTGCAGGCGCAGTCCACGCCGCCCAGGCGCAGTGTCTTGGGGAAGGTCTGCGTGGTGATGCCGGCGGCCTCGTGCCGCATCAGTTCCTCGCGCGTGAGCAGCAGGAGCTTGGGGTTCTCGCGCACGGCGTCGCGGTACCAGCGCTCCATGGCCGCGCCGTTGCAGATGTGCGCGGGCAGTTGCTGGTCGTAGAAGGCGTAGATCAGCTCGTCGTCCACCAGCACGTCCTGCCGGCGCGACTTGTGCTCCAGCTCGGCCACCTGGCGCACCAGCTTCTGGTTGGCCGCCAGGAACGGCAGGCGCGTCTCCCACTCGCCGGCCACCAGCGCCTCGCGAATGAAGATCTCGCGCGCGCCGGCCGGGTCCACCTTGCCGTAGTCGGTGCGGCGGTTGCTGTAGATCACCAGACCGTAGAGCGTGGCGCGCTCCAGCGCCGTGACCTGCGCGGCTTTTTTCTCCCAGTGCGGGTCGAGCAGCTGTTTCTTGATCAGGTGCCCACCCACCTGCTCCAGCCACAGCGGCTCGATGCCGGCGATGCCGCGCCCGAACAGGCGTGTGGTCTCTACCAGTTCGGCACACACGATCCAGCGCCCCGGGCGCTTGCTCAGGTTCGCGCCCGGGTGGCGGTGGAACTTGATGCCGCGCGCGCCCAGGTACCAGTCTTCGGTTTCGTGCTTCTGGCCCACGTTGCCCAGCAGCCCGGCCAGCATGGCCAGGTGCAGTTGCTCGTAGCTGGCGGGCTTGTCGTTGAGCCTCCACTGGTGCTCGGCCACCACGGTGTGCAGCTGGCTGTGGATGTCGCGCCACTCGCGCACGCGCCGCACATTGACGAAGTTCTCGCGCAGCACGCTCTCGTACTGCCGGTGGCTGAGCTTGTGGTCCTTGCCGTGGCCACCCTTGGTGTCCTCCAGCCATTTCCAGAGCTTGAGCGTGCCGCTGAATTCGCTCTTCTCGTCGTCGAACTTGGCGTGCGCCTGGTCCGCCTGCGCCTGTTTGTCCAGCGGGCGGTCGCGCACATCCTGCACGCTCAGGGCCGAGGCGATCACCAGCACCTCGTCGAGCGCACCGCGCTGCTGCGCCTCCAGAATCATGCGGCCCACGCGCGGGTCCAGCGGGAGGCGCGAGAGCGTCTGACCGATGGGTGTGAGCTCGTTGGCCTCGTCCACCGCGTTGAGTTCGGCCAGCAACTGGTAGCCGTCGACGATGGCGCGCTTCTGCGGCGCCTCGATGAAGGCGAAGTCTTCCACCGCGCCCAGGCGCAAGGCCTTCATGCGCAGGATCACGCCCGCGAGCGAGCTGCGCAGGATCTCGGGGTCGGTGAACGCTGGGCGCGCGCCGAAGCCGGCTTCGTCGTAGAGCCGGATCGCGATGCCGTCGGCCACGCGGCCGCAGCGGCCGGCGCGCTGGTTGGCCGCGGCCTGGCTGATGGGCTCCACCATGAGCTGCTCCACCTTCTGGCGGAAGCTGTAGCGCTTCACGCGGGCGGTGCCGGCATCGATCACGAAGCGGATGCCGGGCACCGTGAGCGAGGTCTCGGCCACGTTGGTCGAGAGCACGATGCGCCGCCCGCTGTGGTCCTGGAAGATGCGGTCCTGCTCGGCCTGCGACAGGCGCGCGAACAGCGGCAGCACCTCGGCGTTGCGCAGCGTGGGAATGTGGCTCAGGTGTTTGCGCAGGTGGTCGGCCGCCTCGCGGATCTCGCGCTCGCCCGGCAGGAACACCAGGATGTCGCCGCCGGCCGGGCCGCGCCAGAGTTCGTCCACCGCGTCGGCGATGGCGTTGTTCAGGTCGTAGTCGCGGCTTTCCTCGAACGGGCGCCAGCGCACCTCCACCGGAAAGGTGCGGCCCGAGACCATGAGCACCGGCGCCGGGCCCTTGGCCGAGGCGAAGTAGCGCGCGAAACGGTCGGCGTCGATGGTGGCGGAGGTCACCACCACCTTGAGGTCGGGCCGGCGCGGCAGCAGCTGGCGCAGGTAGCCGAGCAGGAAGTCGATGTTGAGGCTGCGCTCGTGCGCCTCGTCGATGATGATGGTGTCGTAGGCGCGCAGGTCGGGATCGGTCTGCGTTTCGGCGAGCAGGATGCCGTCGGTCATCAGCTTGACGGAGGCGTCCTTGGACAGGCGGTCCTGGAAGCGCACCTTGTAGCCCACCACATCGCCCAGCGGTGTCTTGAGTTCCTCGGCGATGCGCTTGGCCACGCTGGAGGCGGCGATGCGCCGCGGCTGGGTGTGGCCGATCAGCTGGCCGCGCTGGCCCGGTTTCGCGTTGCACTTGCCCCGCCCCATGGCCAGCGCGATCTTGGGCAGCTGCGTGGTCTTGCCCGAGCCTGTTTCGCCGCAGACGATGACGACCTGGTGGTCGCGCATCGCGGCCTCGATCTCATGGCGGCGCGCAGAGACGGGCAGGCTTTCCGGGAATTCGATGTGCAGCGGCGTGGAGGACAAGTGGGAACTTCGGTCAAAATCGGGCAACCGGCCATTATCCGCGCCCGGCCCCATGCCCGCCTGACCACCGCCCCATGTCCACTGTCTTCAACTTCACCTTCGTCCCCTGGTTCCGCTCGGTCGCGCCTTACATCCACAAGCACCGAGGCAACACCATCGTGGTCGGCATCGCGGGCGAGGCCATCGCGGCCGGCAAGCTGGAGAAGCTGGCGCAGGACCTGGCGCTGATCCAGAGCATGGGCGTGGACATCGTGCTGGTGCACGGCTTCCGGCCGCAGGTGAACGAACAGCTGCGGCTCAAGGGCCATGAGGCGAAGTACTCGCACGGCATGCGCATCACCGACGAGGTGGCGCTGGACTGCGCCCAGGAAGCCGCCGGCCAGCTGCGCTACGAGATCGAGGCCGCCTTCAGCCAGGGCCTGCCCAACACGCCCATGGCGGGCGCCACGGTGCGCGTGATCTCCGGCAACTTCATCACCGCGCGGCCCGTGGGCCTGATCGACGGCGTGGACTTCATCCACTCGGGCCTGGTGCGCAAGGTGGACACCGACGGCATCCAGCGCACGCTCGACATGGGCGCGATGGTGCTGCTCTCGCCCTTCGGCTTCTCGCCCACCGGCGAGGCCTTCAACCTCACCATGGAAGACGTGGCGACCTCGGTGGCCGTCGCGCTGCAGGCCGACAAGCTGATGTTCCTGACCGAGGTGCCGGGCATCCGCGTCGATCAGGCCGACCCGGAAAGCGACATCGACACCGAACTGCCGCTGGCCGACGCGAAGAAGATGCTGGCCGCCCTGCCCCCGGCCACCCAGCCCACCGACACCGCGTTCTATCTGCAGCACTGCATCCGCGCCTGCGAAGGCGGCGTGGACCGCAGCCACATCCTGCCGTTCTCGGTGGACGGAGCGCTGCTGCTGGAGATCTACACCCACGACGGCATCGGCACCATGGTGGTGGACGAAAAACTCGAGAGCGTGCGCGAGGCCACCATGGACGACGTGAGCGGCATCGTGGCGCTGATCGAGCCGTTCGAGAAGGACGGCACCCTGGTCAAGCGCGACCGCACCGAGATCGAACGCGACGCGGGCAACTACACCATCATCGAGCACGACGGCGTGATCTTCGGCTGCGCGGCGCTCTACCCCTACCCGGAAGAGCGCACCGGCGAAATGGCCGCGCTCACTGTCTCACCTCACACGCAGAGCCAGGGCGACGGCGAACGGCTGCTCAAGCGCATCGAGGCCCGGGCCAAGGCGCAAGGCCTGCAAAGCATCTTCGTGCTCACCACGCGCACCATGCACTGGTTCGTCAAGCGCGGCTTCGTGCAGGTCAGCGCGGACTGGCTGCCGGAGGCGCGCAAGCGCAAGTACAACTGGGACCGCAAGAGCCAGGTGCTGGTGAAGAAGCTGAGCTGAGGGCCGGCGCCGGCCCGGACGGCCTCAGGCGGCCGGGCGCTTCACCCAGAGGGCCACGGCCAGCGCGACGATGGCCGAGAAGCACAGGAAGGACCAGTTCGCGATCGACAGGCCGAGGAAGGTCCAGTCGATCACCGAGCAGTCGCCGCTGCCGCGAAAGATCATGGGAATGGCCCTGCGCAGCGGGAAGGCTTCGATCATGCCGAAGAAGTCGCGCCCGCAGCTCATGATCTCGGGTGGGTTCCATTGCAGCCAGCTCTGGCGCGCGGCCGTGAAAGCACCGAAGACCGCGAGCAGGCCCATCAGCGCGATGCCGGCCTGCCGCGCCGCGCGGCCCTTCAACAGGGCCGAGACGCCGGCCACCAGCGCCACCGCCACCAGGGCGTAGCGCTGCACGATGCACATGGGGCAAGGCTCCAGGCCCACGACGTGCTGCAGGTACAGGCCGAAGGCCAGCATGGCGGCGCAAGCGGCGGCCACCAGCCCCAGGATGCGGCGGGGGTGCTGGGTCAGGGGAGACGGTTGGCCAGGGGAAAGGATGGCGATCAAGGGAAATCCTGAAGTTGGGAGAAGGCGGCCGCCGGGCGGGACAGATCACTGAGCCCGGCGATCCACCGCAAGTTCCCCCGCTTCAGCTCACGAAGGCGCGTTCGATGACGAAATCGCCCGGCGTCGTGGTGTTGCCTTCCTTGAAGCCGCGCTTCTCGCACAGGGCCTTGAGGTCGCGCAGCATCTCGGGGCTGCCGCAGATCATCACACGGTCTTCGGCCGGGTTCAGGGGCGGAATACCCAGGTCCTTGGCGATCACGCCGTCGCCCAGCAGCTGAGGAATGCGGCCCTGGTGCATGAAGGGCTCGCGCGTGACGGTGGGGTAGTACAGCAGCTTCTGCTGCACGGCTTCGCCCAGGAACTCGTCCTGCTTGAGCTGCTCGGTGATCAGTTCGCGGTAGGCCAGTTCCTTGACCTGGCGCACGCCGTGCACCAGCACGACCTGCTCGAAGCGCTCGTAGGTTTCCGGATCGCGGATGACGCTCATGAAGGGCGCCAGGCCGGTGCCCGTGCCCAGCAGGTACAGGCGCTTGGCCGGCAACAGGTAGTCGATCAGCAGGGTGCCCGTGGGCTTGCGGCCGACGACGATGCTGTCGCCCACCTGGATGTGCTGCAGGCGCGAGGTCAGCGGGCCGTCCTGCACCTTGATGCTGAGGAACTCGAGGTGGTCGGCCCAGTTCGGGCTGACGATGCTGTAGGCGCGCAGCAGGGGCTTGTCGTTCACCCGCAGGCCGATCATGGTGAAGTGGCCGTTGGAAAACCGCAGCGAGGTGTCGCGCGTGGTGGTGAAGCTGAACAGCCGGTCGGTCCAATGGTGAACGCTGAGCACGCGCTCTTCCAGAAATGCACTCATGAGAGATCCTGATGGGGTCGAACCCCGTATTGTAAAAAGTCGGGCCGGCCGTGCGGCTGGCGGGGTGATCGGCCGGCCCCACTCGCGGGACGGACACCGAAACCTTGCTACAGTGACGGGCTGCCCGGGATACCCGGGGCCTTGCGCCCACCACGGCGAACTGCGCCGACGAACAAAGAGTCCCGGATCATGCCGACGATTGGCCTGTCCGGGAACGAATTATTTCTTCAGTTCGTTATAACCAATCCATCTAACCCACACCTCCTAGGACGTTTCTCATGGCACGCACCGTTCATTGCATCAAGCTCGGCAAGGAAGCCGAAGGCCTGGACTTTCCGCCCTACCCGGGCGAAATGGGCAAGCGCCTGTACGAGAACGTGAGCAAGGAGGCCTGGGCCGCCTGGCTCAAGCACCAGACCATGCTGCTCAACGAAAACCGCCTGAACCTGGCCGACGCGCGCGCGCGCCAGTACCTCGCGCGCCAGATGGAAAAGCACTTCTTCGGCGAGGGCGCCGACGCCGCCGCCGGTTTCGTGCCGCCGCCGCCCGAAGGCAACTGACCGCCGCCCGGGCCGTGCCCCCACCCCCAGCCCGCCATGCCGTGGTGATCGGCGCCGGCCTGGCGGGCGCCGCGGTCTGCGCGGTGCTGGCGCGGCGCGGCTGGCGGCTCACGCTGGTCGATGCCGCCAGCGGCCCGGCGCAAGGCGCCTCGGCCCTGCCGGTGGGCATGCTGAGCCCCCATGTCACCCGCGCGCCCACTCCGCTGTCGCGGCTGTCCGCACTGGGCGTGGCGACCACCCTGGCCGAGCTGCAGCGGCTGGTTCCACCAGGCCAGGGCTGGCAAGCCTGCGAGGTGGACAACCTGGGACACGATCCGGGCCGCTGGCCCGCCGCGCTGGTGCGCCCGGCCGCCCTGGTGCGGGCCTGGCTCGACGAAGCGGCGAACCTGGGCACGTTGGCGTGCGTGTGGCAAACCCCGGTGCAGACGCTGGCCTCCTCCGCCGTGGGCTGGCAGGCGCTGGATGCCCAGGGCCGCTGCGTGGCCGAAGCCCCAATGGCCGTGGTCGCCGCGGCCTATGGCAGCCATGCCCTGCTGACCGGCCCCGCCAGTTGGATGGACGCCGACGCCCTGCCCCTGCGCCCGGTCAAGGGCCAGATGAGCCTGGCCGCCCAGAGCGGCGACCCGCTGGCCGAGCGGCCGCAACGCGACAACGGCGTGTACGTGCCCCTCTATGAAGACACCGGGTTGCCGCCCGCCTGGCCGGCGCGCGTCTGGGCCATGGGCTCCACCTACGAACGCGGCGAGAACAGCACGCAGCTGAGCGAGCAGGCGCACGAGCGCAACGCCGAGAGCCTGGAGGCCATCTGCCCGAGCGCGGCGCTGGACCTGCGGCAGGTCTGGCAGCGAGGCGAGCTGCTGGGTTGGGCGCAGGTGCGCTGCGCCTCATTGGACCGCCTGCCGCTGGTGGGTGCGGTGCCCGACGGCGAGGCGCTGAAGGCCCATATGGCGGCGGCCGGTGTCCGGCGGGGCCGTGTGCCCTTGGCGGACACCCCTCGCCGGCCTGGGCTCTACCTGCTGGCCGCGCTGGGCTCGCGCGGCATCACCTTGGCCGCCTGGTGCGCGAACCAGCTGGCCGCCCAGATGGAGGGTGAGGCCACGCCCGACGTGGAAGAGGACCTGCTGCGGGCGATCGATCCCGCGCGCTTCGCCTGGAAACAGGCGCGCCGTCAGTAGCTCAGATCAGGTCCAGCCACTCGGACACCTGGCGCGGCTGGAACGGCCGCTCCAGCAGGGCCGTGATGCCCACGCGGTGCGCGTCGCGCCGCACCCTGCGGCGGCGCCACCAACCCGCCAGCGGGCCGGCCAGCTCGGTCGTCGCCAAGGTCAGCGCCTGGGGATTGCGGGCGACGAAGTGGCGCATCAGCGCCCACACGTCGATGCGATGGTCGTCCAGGTTGAACACGCCGCACACATAGCGGTTGCGCTCCATGAGTTCCAGCGCGGTCTCGGTGTCGACCACCTCGTCCACATGGCCCACGCCCGCCAGGGCCAGGCGGGTGCGCAGGTAGGTGCCTTCCTGATCCTCGGCCCCCACCACCAGGGCGCGCCGGGTCATGTCGGTGGGTTCGCCGGTGTCCATCTCGAGGTCGATGTCCAGCGGCGCCGGCGCGGTCACGTCCAGATCGAGCAGGCCCGAATCGGCCTGCCGGGCGGCGAACACCAGATCCAGGTCGTGCAGCACGGCGGCCCATTCGATCGGCCGGTCCAGCACCCGCCAGGCGTGATCGGGGGCGTCCGGGCCGACCCAGATCAGGCGCTGCCCGGGTGGCATCTCCTTGGCGTGCGACAGCACGGCCTCCAGGCTTTCGCCATCCACCAAGGCCACCTGGGCCACGCCGGAAGGGATCACCGCGCCCGGCGGCGCCATGGGCACCCAGGGGGCGTAAGACAGCTCGCGTTCCTGCGACAGCCGGAACACGGTGTTCAGCGCATGGCGTTCCACGTCGGAAAAACCGACCACGCTGACCAGGATGCGCTGCTTTTGCATGGCGCGGATGTTACGCCCAGCAGACCGATGTGCGGTCGGAGTTGTACGACGAGCGGCCATCTCGTGTGCGATTCGGCACATCGCTCATTTGTTTATTCCAGGGTGGCATATACCCATGAACAAAAAATCGTTTGGGATATATCGATGTCTCTCTACAGTCTCGCCCATGCCTGACATCGCCATCATCCTGGCCGGATTCGCCGTGGGACTCATCGTGGGTCTCACGGGGGTAGGTGGCGGCTCGCTCATGACGCCCATCCTGATCTTCTTTTTCGGCGTCAAACCGTACCTGGCGGTCGGCACCGACCTGCTGTTCGCCGCCTTCACCAAGATGGGCGGCACGGTCAGCCTGGCGCGGCAGAAGCTGGTGCCGTGGCGGGTGGTCGGCCAGCTGAGCGCCGGCAGCCTGCCGGCGGCGCTGTTGACGTTGCTGGTGCTGCGCCAGCTCGGCCCCACGAGCGCAACGGTGCAATCGCTGATGACGAACACCCTGGGCGTGGCGCTGTTGCTGACGGCAGTGGCCATGCTCTACAAGGCGGCGCGCGGCAAACAGCTGCCCCGCCAATTGCCCGAAGGCCAGCTGGCCCAGGCCACGCATGCGCGCCACTGGAGCCTGCCGGTGCTGTTCGGTGCGGTGATCGGCACCCTCGTCACGCTCACCTCGGTCGGTGCGGGCGCCATCGGTGTCTCCGTGCTGCTGTTGCTGTTTCCCCTGTTGCCGCTGCCCCGCATCGTGGCCGCCGACATCGCTTACGCCGTGCCGCTCACGCTGGTCGCCGGCCTGGGCCACGCGAGCCTGGGCTCGGTCGACTGGCCGCTGCTGGCCAAGCTGCTCGCCGGTTCGCTGCCCGGCATCTGGCTGGGCACGCGTCTGATGCGCCACACCCCTGAGCGCCTGGTGCGCTCGGCGCTGTCGCTGCTGCTGGCCTATGCCGGCACGAAGCTGATCGCTTTTTGATTCCTGAAGACCCACGAAGACGATGTACCAATATTCCGACTTTGACCGCCAGTTCGTGCACCTGCGCGCCGCCCAGTACCGGGACCAGCTGACCCGCTGGCAAGCCGGCACGCTGGGCGACGACGAGTTCAAGCCGCTGCGCCTGCAGAACGGCTGGTACGTGCAGCGCTTCGCGCCCATGCTGCGCGTGGCCGTGCCCTACGGCGAGATCTCCGCGCCGCAGCTGCGCGTGCTGGCAAAGATCGCGCGCGACTTCGACCACAAGGAAGAGCACGACGTCAGCAAGGCCAACGCCGGCCTGTCCGAAGTGCCCACGCTGCCCGACCGCTGCGGCCACTTCACCACGCGCCAGAACGTGCAGTACAACTGGATCCCGCTCTCGCGCTCGGCCGATGTGATGGACCTGCTGGCCAGCGTGGGCCTGCACGGCATCCAGACCAGCGGCAACTGCATCCGCAACATCACCACCGACGCGCTTGCCGGCATCGCGATCGACGAGGTGGCCGATCCGCGGCCCTTCGCCGAAATCCTGCGCCAGTGGAGCACGCTGCACCCCGAGTTCGCCTTCCTGCCGCGCAAGTTCAAGGTGGCCATCACCGGCGCGCGCGAAGACCGCGCCGCCACCCCCTGGCACGACGTGGGCCTGCGCCTGCTGCGCAACGTCGACGGCGACCTGGGCTTCCAGGTGCGCGTGGGCGGTGGCATGGGCCGCACGCCCATCATCGGCAGCGTGATCCGCGAGTTCCTGCCCTGGAACCAGATCCTCAACTACCTCGAAGCCGTGGTGCGCGCCTACAACCGCTTCGGCCGCCGCGACAACATCTACAAGGCCCGCATCAAGATCCTGGTGAAGGCCGAAGGCCAGGCCTTCACCGACCAGGTGGAAGCCGAGTACCAGGACATCCTCGAGAAGGACGGCGCGCCGCACACCATCAGCCAGGCCGAACTGGACCGCGTGAGCGCCTTCTTCGTGCCGCCGCAACTCAACTGCGACCGCAAGAGCGCCGACGCCAAGATCGCGCACATCCTCAAGGCCGCGGCCGAGGACGACCTGGAATTCAGCCGCTGGCTGCAGCAGAACG
The DNA here is from genome assembly GCF_058787875.1 of Hydrogenophaga sp. FW305-3-2-15-A-LB1. NCBI lineage: Bacteria > Pseudomonadati > Pseudomonadota > Betaproteobacteria > Burkholderiales > Comamonadaceae > Hydrogenophaga > Hydrogenophaga sp. FW305-3-2-15-A-LB1. Next base: position 14,314 of record NZ_JBYTAE010000010.1, read on the forward strand.
TGAAGCCGCACCAGAACCCCGACCTGCGCGCCGTCACACTGTCCTTCAAGCGCTTCGGCCAGGCCCCCGGCGATGCCACGGCCGAACAGCTCGAGCGCGCCGCCGAACTGGCCGAGCGCTTCTCGGCCGGCGAAGCCCGCGTGACGCACGAACAGAACCTGCTGCTGCCCTGGGTGCGCTGCGACCAGTTGCCCGAGCTGTGGCGCGAGGCGCGCCGCCTGGGCCTGGCCAAGCCCAACATCGGCCTGCTCACCGACATGATCGCCTGCCCCGGCGGCGACTTCTGCGACCTCGCCAACGCGCGCTCGCTGCCGCTGGCACAGGCCATCCTGGGCCGCTACAAGGACCTCGACGAGCTGCACGACCTGGGCGAGATCGACCTGCACATCAGCGGCTGCATCAACTCCTGCGGCCACCACCACAGCGGCCACATCGGCATCCTGGGCGTCGACAAGGACGGCCAGGAGTGGTACCAGGTCACGCTTGGCGGCTCGGACGGCACGCGCCTCTCCGGCGACGCCACGCCGGGCAAGGTGATCGGCCCGTCCTTCGCCGCCAGCGAAGTGCCCGACGTGATCGAAGCCCTGCTCGACACCTACCGCGCCCAGCGCACGGGCCAGGAGACCTTCGTGAACACCCTGCGCCGCACCGGTGCCGACCCGTTCAAGACCGCCGCCAACGCGGTGCGCACGAGCACGGCCCGCGCCGCCGCCTGAGGAGAGACCGCATGAGCCAGAACCTTCAACTCTTCAGCGCCGACACCTTCGCTGCCACCGAAGCCGAGGCACAACGCCTCTCGATCGCCAACGACGCCGATCCCCGCGAGGCCGACCTGAGCGGCATTGGCGTGGTGGAACTGCACTTTCCCAAGTTCAGCGACGGCCGAGCCTTCAGCCAGGCCTTCCTGCTGCGCCGCCGCCTGGGCTTCAGGGGCCAGATCCGCGCCACGGGCGACGTACTGATCGACCAGCTGGTGCAGATGCAGCGCAGCGGCTTCAGCCAGGCCGTGCTGCGCGCCGACCAGAACCTCGCCCATGGTGAAGCGCTGTTGAAGCACTACCCCGCCTTCTACCAGGGCGATGCGGTGCACACCGCGCCGCATTTCGCCGCCACCGCCTGAGCGTCTCACAGCCACCGCCATGACCGCCATCGCTCTCTACAACCGCCCCTCGCCCGACTTCGCCGCCAAGGTCGAGCGCAGCATCGCACTGCTGCGCGAGACGGCCGCCAACCACCCCAGGCTCACGCAAGCCTCCAGCCTGGGCGCGGAAGACATGGTGGTCACGCACCTGATGCACCTGGCCGGCATCGAGGCCAGCGTCTTCGTGTTGGAGACCGGCAAGCTGCACGCCGAGACGCTCGCGCTGATCCCGAAGATCGAGCAGCGTTACGGCATCAGCGTGCAGGTGTTCCGGCCCAGGCAGGAATCGGTCATCCACTTCGTGCGCAAGAACGGCGAAGAGGCGATGTACCAGAGCATCGAACTGCGCAAGGCCTGCTGCGACATCCGCAAGATGGAGCCTCTGGCGCGCGCCCTGGCCGGCCAGGACGGCTGGATCACCGGCCTGCGCCGCGAACAATCCAACGCGCGCGCCGAAGTGGGCGAGATCGTGCAGGAGCCCGAGCGCATCAAGGTCAGCCCCATCGTCGAATGGACCTGGGGCGATGTCTGGCACTTCATTGCCGAACACCAGCTCGACTACAACGCGCTGCACGACCAGTTCTTCCCCAGCATCGGCTGCGCGCCCTGCACGCGCGCCATCAGCGTCGGCGAGGACTTCCGCGCCGGCCGCTGGTGGTGGGAGCAGGAAAGCGCCAAGGAATGCGGCCTGCATGTGCAGCCCGCCGCCGAACCCCTCGTATCGCCTCTCGAACGGACCCACGCATGAACGCCCGCACCGAAACCGCCGTGATCCAGACCGCGCTGCAACACGCCAGCGATCACCACCTGAGCAACGCCCACCTGGATGCCCTGGAAGAGGAAACCATCTTCATCCTGCGCGAGGTGGCTGCCGCCTTCGAGCGCCCCGCGCTGCTGTTCTCGGGTGGCAAGGACTCGCTGGTCATGCTCAAGTGCGCCGAGAAGGCCTTCGGCGCCGGCCGCATCCCCTACCCGCTGCTGATGATCGACACCGGCCACAACTTCCCAGAAGTGACCGATTTCCGCGACCTGCGCGCCAAGGAACTCGGCGCCGAACTGATCGTGCGCAGCGTCGAGGACTCGATGGCGCGTGGCACCGTGCGCCTGGCCCATCCAGGCGAGAGCCGCAACGTGCACCAGTCGGTCACGCTGCTGGAAGCCATCGAGGAATTCCGCTTCGATGCGCTGATCGGCGGCGCACGGCGCGACGAGGAGAAGGCCCGCGCCAAGGAGCGCATCTTCAGCCACCGCGACAGCTTCGGCCAGTGGCAACCCAAGGCGCAACGCCCCGAACTCTGGACGCTGTTCAACACCCGGATCCAGCCCGGCGAGCACTTCCGCGTGTTCCCCATCAGCAACTGGACCGAGCTGGACGTGTGGCAGTACATCGCGCGCGAAAACATCGCCCTGCCCTCGATCTACTACACGCACCAGCGCGAAGTGGTGGACCGCCGCGGCCTGCTCGTGCCGGTGACCGAACTCACGCCGCCGCGCGACGGCGAAACCGTGGAAGTGCGCGACGTGCGCTTCCGCACCGTGGGCGACATCACCTGCACCTGCCCGGTGGAGAGCCTGGCCGCCACGGCCGACGACATCGTGATCGAGACGCTGGCCGCCGAGGTCAGCGAACGCGGCGCCACGCGCATGGACGACAAGACGTCCGACGCCTCGATGGAGAAGCGCAAGAAAGACGGGTACTTTTGACGCCCCCGCGCCGCGCCCGTGGCGCGTCACCCCCACTGGGGGCGGTGTCTGCGGGCCGGCGAAGCCGGACCCGCGACACCCTTGAACAGATATCTCTCGCAGAAAGATCGCCATGACCACCGCTGAACTCACTCCCATTGCCCAAGACACCCGCTCAGCCCTGCGCCTCATCACCTGCGGCAGCGTGGACGATGGCAAGAGCACGCTGATCGGCCGCCTGCTGGTCGACAGCAAGGCCGTGCTGCAGGACCACCTGGCCGGCGTGCAGCGCCACGGCCAGACCGACCTCGCCCTGCTGACCGACGGCCTGTCGGCCGAGCGCGAGCAAGGCATCACCATCGACGTGGCCTACCGCTACTTCAGCACCGAAGCGCGCAAGTTCATCATCGGCGACGCCCCGGGCCATGAGCAGTACACGCGGAACATGGTCACGGCGGCCTCCAGCGCCGACGCGGCCGTGGTGCTGGTGGACGCCACCAAGTTGAACTGGGCCGACGCCGCGCTGCAGTTGCTGCCTCAGACCCGCCGCCACAGCCTGCTGCTCAAGCTGCTGCGCGTGCCCTCGGTGGTGTTCGCCATCAACAAGCTCGACGCCGTCGAGGACAGCCGCACGGCCTTCGCCCACATCGCCGCGGCGCTGCGGCAGTTCGCCGCGCAGGCCGGCATCCCGGTCACGGCCACCGTGCCGGTGTCGGCTCTCAAGGGCTGGAACGTGGTGGACGCCAGCGAGCAGGCCGGCTGGTGCGGCTACAGCGGCCCGACGCTGCTGGAGATCCTCGAAGGCCTGCCCGTCACGCCGGCCGACAACACGCTGCCCTTCGCCTTCGCCGTGCAATGGGTGGAGAAATTCAGCAGCTCGTCCGACACCTCGCAAGGCCGCCGCGTCTTCTGGGGCCGTGTGGCCACGGGTGGCGTGCAGCCGGGTCAGGCGGTGCGCATCATGCCCAACGGTCAGACCGCCGTGGTCGCGCAGGTGCTCAACCACGTGCGCCAGCCCCAGGCCGTGCTGGCCGGCCACAGCGCCGGCATCGTGCTCGACCGCGAGGTCGATGTCTCGCGCGGCGACTGGCTGCTGGCCGTCGAGGATGGTGAAGCGCAGGACACCCTGACCGGCAGCCGCGAGATCCGCGCCACCGTGGCCTGGCTCGACGACGAGACCCTGGTGCCCGGCCGCGTGTACTGGGCGCTGCATGGCCACCGCTGGGTCAAGGCCAAGATCAAGCGCATCGTGCACCGCCTGGACATCCACACACTGGCCGAGGAAGAGGCCAGCCAGCTCGAGCCCAACGCCATCGGCCACATCGAGCTGGCGCTGCAGGAACCGCTGGCCACCCTGCCCTTCGAGCGCTCGCGCACCCTCGGGTCCCTGGTGCTGGTGGACACCGCCAGCCACCGCACCTCGGGCGCCTTGCTGGTGCTCTGAAAGACCCTCCGTCCTTAACGCGTACCCAGGCAAGGGGCTTGCGCCTGCCTGGGGTTCAGGGAAACCCTAAAATCCGGGGTTCTACCGATTCCCATCATCACCATGACCCACGTTGTCACCGAAGCCTGCATCCGCTGCAAATACACCGATTGTGTGGACGTCTGTCCCGTGGACTGTTTCCGCGAAGGCCCGAACTTCCTGACGATCGACCCGGATGAATGCATCGACTGCGCGGTGTGCATTCCCGAATGCCCGGTGAGCGCGATCTACGCCGAGGAAGACCTGCCCAAGGACCAGCAGCACATGACCGAGCTCAACGCCGAGCTCGCCCGCCTGCCGGGCTGGAAGAGCATCACCAAGCGCAAGGATCCCTTGCCCGACCACGACGAGTGGAAAGACCGCAGCGACAAGTTGTCGGAGCTGATTCGCTGAACCTGGCATGACCTTCGCCAACACGCCCGACGGCCCCATCGAAACCGATGCCGTCATCGTGGGCGCGGGCCCGGTCGGCCTCTTTCAGGTTTTTGAACTGGGCCTGCTGGAGATCAAGGCGCACGTGATCGACTCACTCGCCTACCCCGGCGGTCAGCCGGTCGAGCTGTACCCGGACAAGCCCATCTACGACATCCCCGCCATCCCGGTGTGCACCGGGCAGGAGCTCGTGGATCGCCTGCTCTCGCAGATCAAGCCTTTCGGTGCCAGCTTCCACCTTGGCCAGGAAGTCACCAGCGTGCAACAGCAGGCGGATGGCCGCTTCTTCGTCGCCACCTCCAAGGGCGCGCGGTTCCTCACCAAGACCTTGTTCATCGCCGCTGGCGTGGGCGCTTTCCAGCCGCGCAAGCTCAATGTCGAGGGGCTGGACCGATTCGAGGACACCCAGCTGTTCTACCGGGTCAGGAGCCCGGCCGATTTCGCGGGCAGGCACCTGGTCATCATTGGTGGAGGTGATTCGGCGCTCGACTGGGCCCTGACCTTCGCGGCCGAGGGCCCGCACCGGGCCGCCAGCGTGATCCTCATCCACCGCCGCGACGGCTTTCAAGCCGCGCCCGCGAACGTGGCAAAGATGCGCGAACTCTGCGAACGCCACGAGATGCAGTTCATCGTCGGCCAGACCACCGGCTTCGAGGAAACCGATGGCCGCCTCACAGGCCTGAAAGTCACCGGCCCCGACGCCGTGACCCGAGTCGTGCCTCTGGACGCCTTGCTGGTGTTCTTCGGTCTCTCGCCCAAGCTCGGCCCGATCGCAGACTGGGGCCTGGACATCGAACGCAAGCAGCTGGTGGTCGACACCGAAAAGTTCTCCACCAGCGTGCCAGGCATCTTCGCGGTGGGTGACATCAACACCTACCCGGGCAAGAAGAAGCTCATCCTCTCCGGTTTCCATGAGTGCGCCTTGGCCGCCTTCGGCGCCGCGCCCTTCATCTTTCCCGACAAGAAGGTGACGCTGCAATACACCACCAGCAGCACCAAGCTGCACAAGGTGTTGGGCGTGGACTCGCCGGTGCTGGATTGAGCCAGGCCGTGTTGTGCGCAGTGACAAAACGCAGAAAAGACAAAGGCCTTCCGAAGAAGGCCTTTGTCTTTGTCTGTCTGGCTCCCCGACCTGGACTCGAACCAGGGACCTGCGGATTAACAGTCCGTCGCTCTACCGACTGAGCTATCAGGGAACAGCCTCGAATTATAGCGTCGTTTTTCGCGTTTTTCCATGACCCGCTTCATCTTCATCATCAAACCGCTTTTCTGGCTCAGTGTCGCGGTGCTCACCGTCGCCTCGCTCGTGCCCGTGGTCCTGCTTCCACCCCAGAGCCTCGACATATGGGACAAGGCCCAGCACGCGTTCGGATTCGCCTGGCTGGCGTTCCTGGGCCTGCTCGCCTATCCACGTCGGCCCAACGCGGTGGCTGCGTCTCTGCTGGCCTATGGCGGCGCCATCGAACTGGCCCAGGCGGCCACGGGGTGGCGCTACGGCGAATGGTCGGATCTCGCGGCCGATGGCGTGGGCATCCTGCTGGGCGCCCTGGCCTGGTGGCTTCTTCGTCGGATCGCCCGCCCCGCCGCTTGAAACCGCGGGGCCGCCGCGCACAATAGTGGCATGTCACACACCCCGCCCAACCGAGCATTGCCGTGGCTCGAGCCCGGCCAAGCGTTTCCGTCCGTGGAAACGGCCTGGAGTGCCACGGACCCCGCGCCCGGTCTGCTCGCCGCAGGCGGGGTGCTGGATGTGCCGACACTGGTCGCCGCGTACTCCCGTGGCATCTTCCCCTGGTACAGCGCGGGCCAACCCATCCTGTGGTGGAGCACCGACCCTCGCATGGTGCTGGAGACCCGCCAGTTCCGCCTGCACCGCTCGCTGCGCAAGACACTCACCCGGCTGCTGCGCGAGCAGCGGCTGGAAGTGCGCTTCGACCACGACTTCGAACGTGTCATCCGCGCCTGCGCGCACACGCCGCGCGAAGGCCAGACTGGCACCTGGATCCTGCCCGCCATGGTGGAAGCTTACGTCCGGCTCCATCACGCAGGCCTCGCACACAGTGTGGAGGCCTGGTTCGACGGCGAGCTGGCCGGTGGGCTGTATTGCGTCAATCTCGGCGCCATGGTGTACGGCGAGTCGATGTTCAGCCGCCGCAGCGATGCCTCCAAGATCGCCCTGGCGGCGCTGATCGCCTTCTGCCGCGCCCACGCCATGCCCCTGATCGACTGCCAGCAGAACACCACGCACCTGGCATCGCTGGGCGGCCAGCTCATGGCCCGCGACGAGTTCTGCCGACACGTTCGAATGGCCCTGCCCCACCCTGCCCCACGCTGGGAATTCGAGCCCGTATACTGGCAGCACATCCTCTCTGACGACGGTCCTCGCGCGTGACCCACCTCAAAGAACTCCCGCTTCAGGCGCTGCAGTTTTACGCCACGGCACCTTACCCGTGCAGCTACCTGCCGGACCGTCAGGCGCGCTCGCAAGTCGCCACCCCCAGCCACCTCATCCACAACGATGCTTACTCGGATCTGGTCACGCACGGCTTCCGCCGCAGTGGCATGTTCACCTACCGCCCGTATTGCGATGGCTGCCAGGCCTGCGTGCCGCTGCGCGTGCCGGTCGCTTCGTTCACACCCAACCGGAGCCAGCGGCGATCGGCGAAGCAGCACGGCATGCTGCAGACGCGCGTGCTCAAGCTCTGCTTCATCCCCGAGCACTACCAGCTCTACCTGCGCTACCAGAACAGCCGCCACGCCGGCGGCGGCATGGACCACGACAGCATCGACCAATACACGCAGTTCCTTCTGCAGAGCCGGGTCAATTCGCGGCTGGTGGAGTTCCATCAGCCCGGCACCGACGGTGGCCCTTCCCGGCTCAAGATGGTCTCGATCGTCGACGTGCTGAACGATGGCCTCTCGGCGGTCTACACCTTCTACGAACCCGATGAAAAGGCCAGCTACGGCACGTACAGCGTGCTCTGGCAGATCGATCAGGCCCGCGCGCTGGAGTTGCCCCATGTGTACCTGGGCTACTGGATCGGGCAGAGCAGCAAGATGAACTACAAGGCGGGCTTCCAGCCGCACGAGTTGCTGCTCGAGGGCCGCTGGATCACGGCGCCCTGAGGCGTGGCCTGACCGAGGGCGGCGTTCGCTGCCAGCGTGTTCCGGCACCGGTTGGAGGAAGTGGATTTCATCTTGTAAAATCAAGAACAACCTCTGACCTCTCATGACCAAACGCTCCGAGACCCTTCCCAGCACGCCCACTGTCCAGGTGATCGAACGCATGTTCAACCTGCTGGAAGTGCTGGCATCGCGCGAGGAACCGGTGTCGCTGAAGGAAATCAGCGAGAAGACCGGCCTGCATCCCTCGACCGCGCACCGCATCCTCAACGACCTGACCATCGGCCGGTTTGTCGATCGGCCCGAGGCAGGCAGCTACCGGCTCGGCATGCGGTTGCTGGAACTGGGCAACTTGGTCAAGGCACGGCTGAGCGTGCGGGATGCCGCCCTGCTGCCCATGCGCGAGCTGCACAAGATGATCCAGCAGCCCGTCAACCTGAGCGTGCGCCAGGGCGACGAAATCGTCTATGTGGAGCGGGCGTACAGCGAACGCTCCGGCATGCAAGTGGTGCGCGCCATTGGTGGCCGCGCGCCCCTGCACCTCACCTCGGTGGGCAAGCTCTTCCTGGCCGATGACGAGCCGCAACGGGTGCGCGCCTACGCCACCCGCACCGGGCTGGCCGGCAACACGCGCAACAGCCTGACCCAGCTCGCCACCCTGGAACGCGAACTGGCGCAGTGCCGTCAAGCCGGCCTCGCACGGGACAACGAGGAATTGGAGCTGGGCGTGAGGTGCATGGCCGCCGGCATCTACGACGACCAGAGCAAGCTGGTGGCTGGGCTGTCGATCTCCGCCCCCGCGGACCGCATCGACGAGAGCTGGGTGCCCAAGCTGCGCTCCACCGCTGCCGAGATTTCATCCGCGCTGGGCTGCCCCAAGGTGCCGATGCCGGCATCCGCCCGCTGAGCGCGTCACCCCCATGAAAAACGGCCCTGACGGGCCGTTTTTCATGGGGGCTGGGAAAGGGTCAGCCTTGAGGGCGAGGCATCACGCGCGCATCGGTCTGCACTTCGACCCAGCGCCGCACGCGTTCGGCGTCCTGCATGCGCCCCACTTTGCCCGTGGCGTCCAGAAACACCATGATCAACTGGCGGCCCGCCACCTTGGCCTGCATGACGAGGCAACGGCCGGCTTCGGAGATGTAGCCCGTCTTCTGAAGGCCGATGTCCCACGACGGGTTCTTGATCAGGCCATTCGAGTTGTTGTAGTGCAGCGTGCGACGACCGAGGTCGACCTCGTAACTGGGCGACGTGGACAAATCGCGCAGGATGGGGCGCTGGTAGGCCACGGACACCAGGGTCGCGAGATCGCGCGCGCTCGACTGGTTGGAGCTGGACAGGCCGGTGGGCTCGACGTAACGGGTGTCCGCCATGCCCAGTTCCAGCGCCTTCTTGTTCATCAGGCGCACGAACTCGGCAAGACCGCCCGGGTAGGTGCGACCGAGTGCATGGGCGGCCCGGTTTTCGCTGGACATCAGCGCCAGGTGCATCAGCTCGCCACGGCTGAGCGTGGTGCCCACGGCCAGGCGCGAACTGCTGCCCTTGTAGGTGTCCACGTCGTCCTGCGTGATGGTGATCATTTCCTGCATGTTCAGGTGGGCGTCTGCCACCACCAGGCCGGTCATGAGCTTGGTCAGCGAGGCGATCGGCAGCACGGCCGCGTCGTTCTTGCTGAACAGCACTTCGTTGGTTTCCTGATCGATCACCAGGGCCACGCTGGAATTGAGTTCGAGCGGATCGTCCATCGAACGCAGGCCCAGGCGCGAGCCTTCGGAAAGACGGGGCGCCACGGCCGCGCGCATCACCGCCTGGGTGGCTGCGGGTTTGCGTTGAACGGCCACCTTGTGCAGCGAGGTCGTCTTGCCCGCCGCCATCTGAACCTTCACACGGCCCTGGGGCTTGCTGGCCACGCGAACGGTCTTGCGTGCCGGGGCCTGCGCCACCTTGGGTTGGGCCTTCTTGGAGGTGGCCACCGTGCGCTTGGGAGTGGCCTTGGCCGTCACCGTCTTCTTGGCGGTTTTCGCGTTGCTGGCGGCCTGGGCTTGCAAGGGCGCGAAGGAAAGCGCTACCCAACCGGCAACAGCCGCAACCAGCAAAATTTTGCGAAAACGATCGACGCCGATGACCATGACTCCACTCCAGCAACAGGAACTGCGCAGGGGTGAAGTATAGGCATTCGGAAAAAAACTAGCAATATCAAAAGCTTGGGAAACTGTCTTCAGTGATCGGTAGAACAAGTGCTACTTTTGGTGTCTTTTCTGCGTCTCACGAAACACAATTCATCAAGCCTTTGATTTCATTGGGGTTTTATCCCTGCGCGGCGACCCGGTCCGATTTGCTGTGCAGTTTGTTCAAGGCACTCAGGTACGCCTTGGCCGAGGCCACGACGATGTCTGGGTCGGCACCCACGCCGTTGACGACGCGGCCACCGTGTTGAAGGCGCACCGTCACCTCACCCTGGCTCTCGGTGGAACCGCTGGTGATGGCGTTGACCGAATACAGCAGCAACTCGGCGCCGCTCTTCACGTGGTTCTCGATCGCTTTCAGGGACGCGTCCACGGGGCCGTTGCCGTCGCTCTCGCCCTGAATTTCCTTGCCGTCCACGGTGAACACCACGCTGGCGTGCGGGCGCTCGCCGGTCTCGCTGCGCTGCTTCAGCGAGACCAGGCCGTACTGCTCCTTCTCGGCGGTCACGCTTTCGTCGCTGCACAGGGCCAGGATGTCCTCGTCGAAGATCTCGCTCTTGCGGTCGGCCAGTTCCTTGAACGCCGCAAACGCGGTGTTGATCTCGCTCTCGGACTCCATCTCGATGCCCAGATCCTGCAAGCGCTGCTTGAACGCATTGCGGCCGCTGAGCTTGCCCAGCACGATCTTGTTGGCACTCCAGCCCACGTCCTCCGCGCGCATGATTTCATAGGTGTCGCGCGCCTTGAGAACGCCGTCCTGGTGAATCCCGCTGGCATGGGCAAACGCGTTGGCACCCACCACCGCCTTGTTGGGCTGCACCACGAACCCGGTGGTCTGGCTCACCATGCGGCTGGCCGGCACGATCTGCGTGGCGTCCACGCCCACGTCCAGGCCGAAGTAGTCGCGCCGTGTGCGCACCGCCATCACGATCTCTTCCAGCGAGCAGTTGCCCGCGCGCTCGCCCAGGCCGTTGATGGTGCACTCCACCTGGCGCGCGCCACCGATCTTCACGCCGGCCAGCGAGTTCGCCACGGCCATGCCGAGGTCGTTGTGGCAATGCACTGACCAGATGGCCTTGTCGGAGTTGGGCACGCGCTCGCGCAGCGTGCGGATGAAATCGCCGTAGAGCTCCGGGATCGCGTAGCCCACCGTGTCCGGGATGTTCAGCGTCGTCGCGCCTTCCTTGATCACGGCCTCCAGCACGCGGCAGAGGAAATCAACGTCGCTGCGGTAGCCGTCTTCCGGGCTGAACTCGATGTCGTCCACCAGGTTGCGGGCGAAGCGCACCGATTGCACTGCCTGCTCCAGCACCTGCTCGGGCGTCATGCGCAGCTTCTTCTCCATGTGCAGGGCACTGGTTGCGATGAAGGTGTGGATGCGCGCGCGCTGAGCGCCCTTGAGGGCTTCCGCAGCCCGCGCGATGTCCCGGTCGTTGGCCCGCGCCAGCGAGCACACCGTGGACTCCTTGATGGTGTTGGCGATGGCCTGCACGCAGTCGAAGTCCCCGTTCGAGCTGGCCGCAAAGCCGGCCTCGATCACATCCACCTTCAGGCGCTCCAGCTGGCGCGCAATGCGCAGCTTCTCGTCCTTGGTCATGGACGCACCGGGCGATTGCTCACCGTCGCGCAGGGTGGTGTCGAAAATGATCAGTTTGTCGCTCATGGGGAAACTCCATTCAAAGTTGTTTTTATCCACCCAGGTCGGGATCAGACCGCCTGGGCTTCGGATTCGCTGGTGTGGGGCCTCGTCACCCGGTGCAGGCCGGACAGGATGGCCTTGAAGGACGCAGAGACAATGTTGGCGTCGATGCCCACCCCGAACACCGTGCGCGTCTCGTCGATGCGCATCTCCACATAGGCCACTGCGCGCGCCTGCGCGCCCGAGCCGATGGCGTGCTCGTGGTAGTCAAGCACCCGCACCTGGCGGTCGATCGCTGCGTTGAGGCCGTTGACGAAGGCGTCGATGGGGCCGTTGCCCTGCCCGTCCACCACCACCGGCTCACCGCCGATCTCCACCTGGGCCGCCACGCGCACGCTCTGGCCCGAGATGTCCTCCATCACGGGCTGCAGCGGCGCGCGGGCCTGGGACAGGCCGTACTCGCGCTCGAAGATGTCCCACAGGTCGGCGGCGGCCAGCTCCTTGCCGTTGGCATCCATGACCTCCTGCACCACCTGGCTGAACTCGATCTGCAAGCGGCGCGGCAATTCCAGGCCGTATTCGTTTTCCAGCAGGTAGGCGATGCCGCCTTTGCCTGACTGGCTGTTGACGCGGATCACAGCCTCATAGCTGCGCCCCAGATCCTTGGGGTCCACAGGCAGGTAGGGGATGTTCCAGGCGTCGTCTTCCCGGCGCGCGGCAAATGCCTTGCGGATCGCGTCCTGGTGAGAGCCGGAGAACGAGGTGTAGACCAGATCGCCTACGTAAGGATGGCGTGGGTGCACCGGCAACTGGTTGCAGTGCTCGACGGTGCGTCGGATCTCGTCGATGTCGGAGAAGTCCAGGCCGGGCGAGACACCTTGTGTGTAGAGGTTGAGCGCCACGTTGACCAGATCGAGGTTGCCAGTGCGCTCGCCGTTGCCGAACAGACAGCCTTCGATGCGATCGGCGCCCGCCATCAAGGCGAACTCACCCGCAGCCGTTCCGGTGCCGCGGTCGTTGTGCGGATGCACGGACAGCACGATCGCATCGCGCCGCGCGAGATGGCGGTGCATCCACTCGATCATGTCGGCAAAGATGTTGGGCGTGCTGTGCTCCACCGTGGACGGCAGGTTGATGATGCACTTGTGTTCGGCCGTCGGCTGCCAGACCTCGGTGACGGCATCCACCACGCGCTTGGAGAAGGCGAGCTCGGTGCCGGAGAACATTTCGGGCGAGTACTGGAAAGTCCACTGAGTGGCAGGCTGCAAGGCGGCGAGCTCGCTGAAAAGGCGGGCCTGTGAGGTGGCCAGTTCGACGATCTCGTCTTCGTTCATGCCAAGCACCACGCGCCGCATGACGGGGGCCACGGCGTTGTAGAGATGCACGATGGCGCGCGGCGCGCCCTGCAAGGCCTCGAAGGTGCGCCGGATCAGCGGTTCGCGCGCCTGGGTCAGCACCTGGATGGTGACGTCCTCGGGAATGAGGCGCTCGTCAATCAGGCGACGCAGGAAATCGAATTCGGTCTGCGAAGCCGATGGGAATCCGACCTCGATCTCCTTGAAGCCGATCTTCACCAGCAACTCGAACATGCGCAGCTTGCGCTCCACATCCATGGGCTCGATCAGGGCCTGGTTGCCGTCGCGCAGGTCGGTGCTCAGCCAGATGGGGGCCTGGGTGAGGACGGCGTCGGGCCAGGTGCGGTCCTTGAGACCGATCGGCTTGAAGGCAGGGTACTTGCTGGCAGGGTGTTTCAACATGGTGCTCTTTCGATGTTACTGAAACCCGCAGCCCCAAAACACAAACGGCCCGCTGCAGGTGCAAACGGGCCGTTTTGAATGGAATGCGCGTGCGCTACCAAGCCTGCCCGTGTCGGACATCCAGTAGTAGGGCGAAAGCGCGAAAAATCATGGCTCAAACTGTATCACAAAGCTCAATCGTCGTGCAGGCCGCGCTCGTCGGGCTCGTCGGTGGAGGTGCTGATCACGCTGGTCGGTCGGCCCTTGGCCTTGCGCCAGAAGTACACCGCATACCCGGACAGCCCGTACACGACGAAGAGCGCGAACAGCACGGTCGGTGGGTGGATGTTGATGACCGCGATGCCCAGGGCCACCAGCACGATGGCCGCGAACGGCACGCTCTTCTTCAGGCTCAGGTCCTTGAAGCTGTAGAAAGGCACGTTGGTCACCATGGTCAGGCCCGTGTAGAGCGTGATGACGAACATGGGCCAGGTCACGTCCTGCGCGGGAATCTCCAACTCGGTCATGAGCCAGATGAACCCCGCCACCAACGCGGCGGCTGCGGGAGACGGCAGGCCCTGGAAATAGCGCTTGTCGACCACGGCGGTGTTGACGTTGAAACGCGCCAGCCTCAAGGCCGCACACGCGCAGTACACGAAGGCCGCGATCCAGCCCCAGCGGCCGATGTCGCGCAAGGTCCATTCGTAGGCGATGAGCGCCGGGGCCGCACCAAAGGACACCATGTCGGACAGCGAGTCCATCTGCTCACCGAACGCGCTCTGCGTGTTCGTGAGGCGCGCGACGCGGCCATCCAGGCTGTCCAGCACCATGGCCACGAAGATGCCCACGGTGGCCAGATCGTAGCGGCCGTTCATGGCCATGACGACCGAGTAGAAGCCGCCGAACAGGGCCGCAAGCGTGATCATGTTGGGCACCATGTAGATGCCCTTGGGGCGCCTGGGGCGTTCGTCGCTTGGCGTCATAGTGGTTTCGGTTCCGTCGTGCATTCGGGCCTCCGTGCGTCGCTGCGCCCAGAAACCCTCGGTTCCTGGAGCAGACCTCCTGCACAGAATGCCCCAGTGTAAAGCAGTGTGTCTGTAGGAAAAGACGACAAAGGCCACCGAAGTGGCCTTTGCGGTCGATGCGCGCCGGCAGGCGGCGCGGCTGGACGATCAGTTGCGGGTCTGGTCCACCAGCTTGTTCTTGGCGATCCAGGGCATCATGGCGCGCAGCTGGGCACCCACCACTTCGATGCTGTGGTCGGCGGTGTTGCGGCGGCGAGCCGTCATCGACGGGTAGTTCAGGCGGCCTTCCTGAATGAACATCTTGGCGTAGTCGCCGTTCTGGATGCGCTTGAGCGCGTTGCGCATGGCCACGCGCGACTGCTCGTTGATCACTTCCGGACCGGTCACGTACTCGCCATATTCGGCGTTGTTCGAGATCGAGTAGTTCATGTTGGCGATGCCGCCTTCGTAGATCAGGTCCACGATGAGCTTGAGCTCGTGCAGGCATTCGAAGTAGGCCATCTCGGGCGCGTAGCCGGCTTCGACCAGGGTTTCGTAGCCCATCTTGATCAGCTCGACGGCACCGCCGCACAGCACGGCCTGTTCACCGAACAGGTCGGTCTCGGTCTCTTCCTTGAAGTTGGTCTCGATGATGCCGGCCTTGCCGCCACCGTTGGCCATGGCGTAGCTCAGCGCCAGATCACGCGCCTTGCCGCTCTTGTCCTGGTGCACAGCCACGAGGTGAGGCACGCCGCCACCCTGGGTGTAGGTGTTGCGCACGGTGTGGCCGGGGGCCTTTGGCGCCACCATCCACACGTCCAGATCCGCGCGGGGCACGACCTGGTTGTAGTGCACGTTGAAACCGTGGGCGAAGGCCAGCGAGCCGCCTTGCTTGATGTTGGGTTCGACGTTGTTCTTGTAGACCTCGCCGATCTGCTCGTCGGGCAGAAGGATCATGACCACGTCGGCGGCCTTGACCGCCTCGTTCACTTCCAGGACGTTCAGGCCGGCCTTGCCGACCTTGTCCCAGGAAGCACCGCCCTTGCGCAGGCCAACCACGACCTTCACGCCGCTGTCGTTGAGGTTCTGTGCGTGTGCGTGGCCCTGGCTGCCGTAGCCGATGATGGCCACGGTCTTGCCCTTGATCAGGGACAGGTCACAGTCTTTGTCGTAGAAAACTTTCATGCTTTGCTCCAATGGATTTGATGGGTTGTGCCGTTCTTCGCGAGCCTGTCGAAGGGCTCTCGGTACCCCGGCCCGCCACAAAGGCGGGCCCGGGCTTCGACAGGCTCAGCGCGAACGGGCAAATGGCTGAGCCCCGAAACAGTCAGACGCGCAGGATTCTCTCACCCCGGCCGATGCCGCTGGCGCCCGTGCGCACGGTCTCCAGAATGGACGAGCGATCGATCGCCTCCAGGAAGGCGTCGTTCTTGCCCTGGTCGCCGGTGAGTTCGATGGTGTAGCTCTTCTCGGTCACATCGATGATGCGGCCGCGGAAGATGTCGGCCATGCGCTTCATTTCCTCGCGCTCCTTGCCCACCGCGCGGACCTTCACCATCATGAGCTCGCGCTCGGTGTAGGCCCCCTCGGTGAGGTCGACCACCTTGACGACCTCGATGAGGCGGTTCAGGTGCTTGGTGATTTGCTCGATGACGTCGTCCGACCCTGTGGTCTGGATCGTCATGCGCGAGAGGCTGGGGTCCTCGGTGGGCGCCACCGTGAGCGATTCGATGTTGTAGCCACGGGCCGAGAACAGGCCCACCACGCGCGAGAGGGCGCCGGGTTCGTTTTCCAGCAGGACAGCGATGATGTGTTTCATGTGCGATTCCTCTTTTCGCCGCCCTCCCCTGCGCACGGTAATGCGCAGGCTTGGCGGACAATAGATTCGTCTGAGGGGATGAAGCGGCGAAGGCTTTTCGCCGCCTCGCTTCGGGGATTACAGGTCTTCGGAACCCAGCAGCATCTCGGTGATGCCCTTGCCGGCCTGAACCATCGGGAACACGTTCTCAGTGGGGTCGGTGCGGAAGTCCATGAAGACCGTGCGGTCCTTGAGCTTGCGCGCTTCGCGCAACGCCGGTTCGACGTCCTCGGGACGCTCGATCAGCATGCCCACGTGGCCATAGGCCTCGGCAAGCTTGACGAAGTTCGGCAACGCGTCCATGTAGCTGTGGCTGTAGCGACCTTCATAGTCGATCTCCTGCCACTGACGGACCATGCCCAGGTAGCGGTTGTTCAAGGCCACGACCTTGATGGGCGTGTTGTACTGCAGGCAGGTGGACAGCTCCTGGATGCACATCTGCACCGAGCCTTCACCCGTCACGCAGAACACCTCGCTGTCGGGCTTGGCCAGCTTGATGCCCATGGCATAGGGAATGCCCACACCCATGGTGCCCAGGCCACCGGAGTTGATCCAGCGGCGCGGCTCGTCGAAGCGATAGTACTGGGCCGCCCACATCTGGTGCT
This sequence comes from Hydrogenophaga sp. FW305-3-2-15-A-LB1, assembly GCF_058787875.1. Taxonomy (NCBI): domain Bacteria; kingdom Pseudomonadati; phylum Pseudomonadota; class Betaproteobacteria; order Burkholderiales; family Comamonadaceae; genus Hydrogenophaga; species Hydrogenophaga sp. FW305-3-2-15-A-LB1. The sequence continues at coordinate 31,204 of NZ_JBYTAE010000010.1, forward strand.
GCCCCACGTCCGACGTGATGTAGGTGTCGGCATCCTTGGTCATGTTCCACAGCGTTTCCAGCACGTACTGCGGCTTGATCACGTCCTTGTTGCCACGGTCGTACTTCAGGCAGTCGCGCGCACGCCAGGTCTCGATGGTCTTCCACCACTCGGCCAGGGCCTTGTCATCGGGCCGCGCGGTGCTCTCGCGCACCATGCTGATCAGCTCGGTCAGCACGTCCTTGACGTCGCCCACGATGGGAATGTCGACCTTGACGCGCTTGGAGATGCTCGACGGGTCGATGTCGATGTGGATGATCTTGCGTTCGTTCTGCGCGAAGTGCTTGGGGTTGCCGATCACTCGGTCGTCGAAACGTGCACCCACGGCCAGCAGCACGTCGCAGTTCTGCATGGCGTTGTTGGCCTCGATCGTGCCGTGCATGCCCAGCATGCCCAGGAACTTGCGGTCGGAAGCCGGGTAGGCGCCCAGGCCCATCAGCGTGTTGGTGACCGGATAGCCTAGCATGTCCACCAGCGTGCGCAGCTCGTTGGTGGCGTTGCCCAGCAACACGCCGCCACCGGTGTAGATGTAGGGCCGCTTGGCCGTCATCAGCAGTTGAAGCGCCTTGCGGATCTGGCCGCCATGGCCCTTGCGCACCGGGTTGTAGGAACGCATCTCCACCGAGTCGGGGTAGCCGTTGTAGGGCACCTTGTTGAAGGACACGTCCTTCGGGATGTCCACCACCACCGGGCCGGGCCGGCCGCTTCGGGCGATGTGGAAGGCCTTCTTCATGACCATCGCCATGTCGCGCGCGTCCTTGACCAGGAAGTTGTGCTTGACGATGGGGCGGGTGATGCCCACGGTGTCGCACTCCTGGAAGGCGTCCAGGCCGATCGCGGCGGTGGGCACCTGACCGGTCACGATGACCATGGGGATGCTGTCCATGTAGGCCGTGGCGATGCCCGTGATGGCATTGGTCACGCCCGGCCCGGAGGTGACCAGGGCCACGCCCACGTCACCGGTGGCGCGCGCGTAGCCGTCGGCCGCGTGCACGGCGGCCTGCTCATGGCGCACCAGCACATGCTGGATCGTGTTCTGCTTGTAGAAAGCGTCGTAGATGTGCAGCACAGCACCGCCGGGGTAGCCCCAGACGTACTTCACACCTTCGGCCTGGAGGGCCTTGATGAGGATTTCTGCGCCGCGGAGGTCTTGAGGGGCTGCGCCTTTGGCGGCGGCAGCCGAGGCCAGTTCGGCCTTGCTGATTTCCATGATGAACCTTTCGAGAATTTCTCTGACGAAAAACCTTGGGTGCCTCTTGACCCACTCTTGTGGAGCGGTTTCGAGACTTGAGACCAATGGCCATGAGCGGGCACATACCCCGCCGGACCCTGATCCGTTTGCCTTGTTTTGAATTGCAGCCGGCATTATCGCACTGCAACAAGGTTTTTCCAGCCGGGGCGTCAGAAGCCGCCCCAAAAAGGCGCCTGCATGTGCCGCAATGCGACAATTCCCGTCTTCCTTGCCGCCTTCGCGCCCGCCGCCTGCCTCATGCCTGCTTCCCCGCCTGCCTCGACGACGCCCCCTTCCAGCGCCGAACCCAACCTGATGGCGCCCTCGCTGCGCCGCCGCATGGCCTGCTGGCTGTATGAGGGCATGCTGATGTTCGGCGTCGTGTTCCTCGCCGGTTACCTGTTTTCCACGCTCACCCAAACCCGGCACGCCCTGGACAACCGGCATGCCCAGCAGGCTTTCCTGTTCGTGGTGTTCGGCATCTACTTCGCCTGGTTCTGGGCCAAGGGCCAGACGCTGGCCATGAAGACCTGGCACATCCGCGTCGTGGACCGCCATGGGCGCGCGCTCACCCAGGCTCGCGCCCTGCTGCGCTACCTGCTGTCCTGGCTGTGGTTGCTGCCACCGCTGGCGGTCTCTGGCCTCATGGGCTTGCCTGGGGGCGAGTTGGCGGTGCTGCTGTGCGGCTGGATCGTCGTCTGGGCCCTGCTCTCGCGCTTCCATCCGCAGCGCCAGTTTCTGCACGATGCGCTCGCCGGCACCCGCCTCGTGCACCAGGCCCCGCCCCCAACACCGCCACGTGCCAAGCGCTGAAACCAGTCTCCAATGAACAACCAAGAACCCGTTGACGCCCAGAAGCGCCGCACCGGCCTCACGCGCATGGCTCATGCGTTCCGCTATTCCCTGGCCGGCCTGCGCGCCGGCTGGGGCGAAACGGCTTTTCGCCAGGAAGCCCTGGCCGCCCTGGTGATGATCCCCGCAGCGTTCTGGCTCGGCCGAAACTGGGTCGAGACAGCCCTGCTCGCCGCCTCGGTGTTGCTGGTGATGGTGGTCGAACTCCTCAACACCGGCATCGAAACCGCTATTGACCGCATCGGCCCCGAGTGGCACGACCTGTCCAAACGCGCCAAGGACATGGGCAGCGCGGCGGTGCTGCTGAGCCTGCTGCTGTGCGCCGGCATCTGGATCGCCGCCCTGTGGACCCGCTGGGCCTGACCATTTTTTCCTCACCCTCATGACTTCTCCCACCTTCTCCCTCTGCGTCTACTGCGGCTCGCGCCCCGGCGCGCACCCAGCCTTCACCGACACCGCCCGCGCCGTGGGCGAATGGATCGGCAGCCGGGGCGGCCAACTCGTCTACGGGGGTGGCCGCAACGGCCTGATGGGCGTGGTCGCAGAAGCCACGCTCGCCGCCGGGGGCCGCGTGGTGGGCATCATCCCGAAGGCACTGGTGGAAAAGGAATGGGCGCACCACGGCTGCACCGAGCTGCACGTGGTGGACACCATGCACGAGCGCAAGCGCATGATGGCCGAACGCGCCGATGCCTTCGTCGCCTTGCCGGGCGGCATCGGCACGTTCGAGGAATTCTTCGAGGTCTGGACCTGGCGCCAGCTGGGCTACCACGACAAACCCGTGGGCCTGCTCAACGTGGGTGGCTACTACGACGGTCTGGAAACCTTTTTGCGCACGGGTGTCGAGCAGCAGTTCATGAACGCCTGGCAGATGGACCTGATCCGCGTGGGCCGCGATCCGGCCAGCCTGTTGCCAGAGCTGGTGCAATCCGCCGGGCTGGCGCCCGAGCCGCGCATCGAGGCCATCTGAGCCTCCCGGAACCGGGTCTCAGACCGCGGTTTCGTCCTCTTCGCCGGTGCGGATGCGCACCACGCGCTCGACCGAGGTCACGAAGATCTTGCCGTCACCGATCTTGCCGGTGCGGGCGGCGCGGATGATCGCGTCCACACAGCGATCGACGTCGTCGGTCTTGACCACGACTTCCACCTTGACCTTGGGCAGGAAGTCCACCACGTACTCGGCACCGCGGTAGAGCTCGGTGTGGCCCTTCTGCCGGCCAAATCCTTTCACCTCGGTCACGGTCAAGCCGGTCACGCCCTGCTCGGCCAGGGCCTCGCGCACTTCCTCGAGCTTGAACGGTTTGATGACGGCGGTGATTTGTTTCATTCGGAGGCTCCGGGGCGTTGCGGGAAAAGCTTGTCTGCATTTCATTATGCCCAACGCTTCGCGCAACCTTCGTACACTGCGGGCTCAACCCTTCGCGCGCCACCATGTCCGCACACGCCCTGCCCCGACACGTTCCTCTCACTGTGGCCTACCGGGGAGGCCATCCCGAGAACGTCCACCATGGCTCCATGGCGGTGGTGGATGCGCAGGGCAGGCTGCTGGCGGCCGTGGGCGATGTGGCGTCCCCGATGTTCACGCGCTCCTCGCTCAAGCCATTCCAGGCCATGCCCTTGATCGCCCAGGCCGCGGAGCGCTACCGGCTGAGCGACACCGACATTGCGCTGCTCTGCGCCAGCCACAGCGGCGAATCCCTGCACGTCGACGGTGTCGCCGCGCTGCTGGGCAAGCTGGGCGCAGACGAATCGGCGCTGGCCTGCGGCACCCACGTGCCCTTCTTCTTCGGGGCCACGGGCGCCACGCCGGCACCGGGCGCGCGCTTCACCCGGCTGCACCACAACTGCTCGGGCAAGCACACCGGCATGCTGTTGCTCGCCCACGCGCTCGGCGCCTCGTCCGGCAACTACCTTGACATCGACCACCCGGTGCAACAGCAGATTGCGGCCAGCGTGAGCCATTTTTCCGGCGTGCCCGTCGACCAACTGGTGCGCGGCACCGATGGCTGCAGCGCGCCCAACTACGCCCTGCCCTTGCGCTCGCTGGCGCACGCGTTTGCCCGCCTGACGCTGGCCGAGCCCGACCCGATCTATGGCCAGGCACCACAGCGCATCGCCCGCGCCATGAGCCGCCACCCCGAACGCGTGAGCGGGCAAGGCCGCAACGACCTGGCCCTGATGCAGGCAGGCCGCGGCGACTGGGTGAGCAAGGTCGGCGCCGACGGCGTTCAGGCCTTGGCGAGTTTCAGCCGCGGCATCGGCATCGCCGCCAAAGTCGGCGATGGTCAGTTGGCCCCGTTGATGGTGGCCTTCGTGTCGGCCCTGGAACAACTCGGCTGGCTCGACGAATCCAGCCGGGCCGCCCTCGCCAGCCTGATTCCCCCGCCATTGAAGAACGCGGCGGGCATCGAGGTGGGTGAGATGCGCGCGGTGCTGGCGCTGCGCAGCGTTTAAGCGCGGTACTTGCTGGTGATCGGGTAGCGCCAGTCCTTGCCGAAGCTGCGGTGGGTCACGCGGATGCCCACGGGTGCCTGGCGGCGCTTGTATTCGTTGATGCGGATCAGGCGCACCACCTTGTCCACGTCGGCCCGCTCGAAGCCGGCGGCCACGATGCTCTCGGGGCTCTGGTCGTTCTCCATGTAGCGCTCGATGATCGCGTCCAGGACCGGGTATTCCGGCAGGCTGTCCTGGTCCTTCTGATCGGGTCGCAGCTCGGCGCTGGGTGGGCGCGTGATGATGCGTTCCGGGATCGGGTTCGCACCCGTGCCGTAGGGATCGTGCGCGTTGCGCCAGCGGGCCAGCTTGAAGACCATGGTTTTGGCCACGTCCTTGATGACGGCAAAACCGCCGGCCATGTCGCCATACAGCGTGCAATAGCCCGTGGCCATCTCGCTCTTGTTGCCGGTGGTCAGCACGATGCTGCCGAACTTGTTGGACAAGGCCATGAGCAGGGTGCCGCGGATGCGCGCCTGCAGGTTCTCTTCCGTCGTGTCTTCGGACAGGCCGGCGAACTCGCTGGCCAGGCTGGCCTTGAAGGCTTCGAACTGGGGCGCAATGGCGATCTCGTCGTAGCGCACGCCCATGCGCGCAGCCATGTCGCGCGCATCGATCCAGGAAATGTCGGCCGTGTACGGCGACGGCATCATCACCGTGCGCACACGGTCCTTGCCCAGCGCGTCGACCGCGATGGCCAGCACCAGCGCCGAGTCGATGCCGCCCGACAGGCCCAGGATGGCGCCTGGGAATCCGTTCTTGCCCAGGTAGTCGCGCACGCCCAGCACCAGCGCATGCCACAGGTCGGCCTCCGGGCTGTGGGCGCGGTCGGTCTCGGCGGTGATCTGCCAGCCAGCCCCATCCCGCGTGAAGGCCACATCGAACAGCGTCTCCTCGAAGCTCACCGCGCGACCAGCCAGGGTGCCGTCGGCACCGAGCACGAAGCTGCGCCCCTCGAAGACGATCTCGTCCTGCCCGCCCACCAGGTGCGCGTAGACCAGCGGCAGACCGGTGGAGCGCACCCGCTCGCGCATGGTGGCTTCGCGCTCGCCGCCCTTGCCGGCATGGAACGGCGAAGCATTGATGACGGCCAGCAGGTCGGCGCCGGCGGCCCGGGCGTCGGCGGCGGGGGCGTCGAACCAGGCGTCTTCACAGATCAGCAGGCCCACGCGCACGCCTTCCACCTCGATCACGCAGGGCGCGTGGCCCGGCACGAAGTAGCGGCGCTCATCGAACACCTGGTAGTTGGGCAGCTCGCGCTTGGCGTAGGTGTGGGTCACCAGGCCCTCGCGCAACACGCTCGCCGCGTTGTGCAGGTAAGCCACGGCCACGCTGCGTTCGCGCCGTTCGATCGTGGCCCCAGGCGCCCGCGCCGGATGTCCCACCACGATGTGCAGGCCTTTGAGGTGGGTGGTCCCGGCCGCGATGACTTTGAGGGCATCATCACACGCATCGATGAACGCCGGCCGCAGGAAAAGGTCCTCGGCCGCGTAACCGCAGAGGGCCAACTCGGGCGTGAGCAGCAGGCGCGCGCCACGGGCATGGGCCTGGGTGGCGGCGTCGACGATTTTCCGGGCGTTGCCCACCATGTCGCCCACCACGAAGTTGAGCTGGGCCACGCAAATGGAGAGAGTCATGGGGTCTGGAAACCTTGCTGGAGAGACCGCGAAAACGCGGTGGGCGGGAGCCGTGTTTGTCTGAAATCGATTATGTCACCCGGGTCTTTGCCTCGCCGCAGGCGATCGATGCCGGCGCCTGGAACGCGTTGCTGGACAACGAGCCCGACCCCAGCCCCTTCATGCGCCATGAGTACCTGTCGGCGCTGCACGAAAGCGGCAGCGCGCGAGAGGCCACCGGCTGGCAAGCCCAGTTCGTGACGCTGTGGCGCGGCGATGTGCTGCACGCGGCCTGCCCGATGTACCTGAAGAGCCACTCCTACGGCGAGTACGTGTTCGACTGGGCCTGGGCCAATGCATACGCTCAGCATGGGCTGGACTACTACCCCAAGGCACTGGTGGCCGTGCCGTTCACCCCGGTGCCGGGCGCGCGCCTGCTGGCCCGCGACCCGGCCTCGCGCGCGGCGCTGGTGAAGGCCTTGATCGCGCACACCCGAGAGGAACAGCTGTCGTCGCTGCACCTGCTCTTCGCGCAACCCCACGACATCGACGCGTGCCATGCCGCCGGCCTGATGCTCAGGCACACCGTCCAGTTCCATTGGAGCAATCAGGATGCGAGGGGCCAGCCCTTTGACGATTTCGAACATTTCCTGGCCAGCCTGCAGCAGGAAAAACGCAAGAAAATCCGGCAGGAGCGGCGCAAGGTGGCCGATGCGGGCGTGCGCTTCCGCTGGTCGCGCGGCGCCGACATTTCGGAGGCCGACTGGGACTTCTTCTACCGCTGCTACGAGCGCACCTACCTCGAGCACGGCAACGCGCCCTACCTGAGCCGGGATTTTTTCCGCCGCATGGCGACCACCATGCCGCAACACTGGCTGCTGTTCATCGCCGAACGCGAAGGCCGGCCCATGGCCTGCAGCCTGATCGGCATCGACGACCACACCCGCGTGGCCTACGGGCGCTACTGGGGTGCACTGGAGCGCGTGGACTGCCTGCACTTCGAGGCCTGCTACTACCAGCCATTGGCCTGGTGCATGTCACACGGCTTCGTCCGTTTTGAAGGGGGCGCCCAGGGCGAACACAAGATGGCGCGCGCCCTGCTGCCGGTGAAGACAACCAGCGCCCACTGGCTGGCACATCCCGCGTTCGCGGACGCGGTGGAACGCTTCCTGGAACGCGAAGGCCAGGGGATCGGGGAGTACCTCGATCACCTGGCCCTGCGAAATCCGCTCAAGGCAGCGCCTTGAGCCTGGGTTGATCAGGCCTGCTTGGCCTTGTTGTAGTTCGCGATACCGTCCAGGATTTCCTGGTGGGCGGCGTCCTTGCCTTCCCAGCCGATCACCTTCACCCACTTGCCGGGCTCCAGGTCCTTGTAGTGCTCGAAGAAGTGTTGGATGGTGTTCAGGCGCATCGGGTTCAGGTCTTCGGGCTTCTGCCACTGGGTGTAGATCGACAGGATCTTGTCGGTCGGCACGGCCAGCACCTTGCCGTCTTCGCCGGCCTCGTCCTGCATCTTCAGGATGCCGATCGCGCGGCAGGGCACGACCACACCGGGAATGAGGGGCACGGGCGTGATCACGAGCACGTCGACCGGGTCGCCATCGCCAGAGATCGTCTGCGGCACATAACCGTAGTTGGTCGGGTAGTGCATGGCCGTGCTCATGAAGCGGTCCACGAAGATCGCGCCGGTTTCCTTGTCCACCTCGTACTTGATCGGGTCGGCGTTCATCGGGATCTCGATGATCACGTTGAACGATTCGGGAACGTTTTTGCCTGGGGTGACGTTGTCAAGGGACATGTTGATAAGGTCGTGGTTTGAAAAGGGGCTTTTCGGTCCGGCAGGCCTGCCGGCGAACAAAGGCGCGCCCGGATTCGGCCCGGCGCGCCTAGGATTTACCCTGATTTTACCGACTCCAGGCTGACAAACCTGGCCACAAGGAGTGGCCAAGTGGCATTTCCCCGCTAAATTCAAGGGGTTGGCCAATCGCCCTGTTTCAACGCTGTGCAACGCAGCGCAAACCGGCAGCGAGGAAGCAACGCAGCGGGGGCAGCCCCGGAGGCGTTGCCCCCTCCAAGTCGAAACAAGCAGGAGTAATTCTCATGGTTGGACAATCTGCGCTGATCTTTGCATTGGTCTGCGGGCTGGTGGCCGTCATCTACGGCTTCTGGTCCCGCAGCTGGATTCTTTCTCAGGACGCGGGCAACGCCCGCATGCAGGAAATCGCCGGGGCCATTCAGACCGGCGCCGCGGCCTACCTCGCGCGGCAGTACAAGACGATCGGCATCGTCGGGGTGGTGCTGGCCATCCTCATCGGCGTCTTCCTCGACGGCCCCACCGCCATCGGCTTCGTGCTCGGTGCCGTGCTCTCGGGCGCCTGCGGCTTCATCGGCATGAACATCTCGGTGCGCGCCAACGTGCGCACCGCGCAAGCGGCCACCAAGGGCATCGGCCCGGCGCTGGACGTGGCCTTCCGCGGCGGCGCCATCACCGGCATGCTGGTCGTGGGCCTGGGCCTGCTGGGCGTGTCCGGCTTCTTCTGGTTCCTGGTCGGCAACGGCAACCTCACGCCAGCGGCCGATCTGGCCAAGCTGCTGAACCCGCTGATCGGCTTTGCCTTCGGCTCCTCGCTGATCTCCATCTTCGCGCGCCTGGGCGGCGGCATCTTCACCAAAGGTGCCGACGTGGGCGCCGATCTGGTGGGCAAGGTCGAGGCTGGCATTCCGGAAGACGACCCGCGCAACCCGGCGGTGATCGCCGACAACGTGGGCGACAACGTGGGCGACTGCGCCGGCATGGCAGCCGACCTGTTCGAGACCTACGCGGTCACGCTGATCGCCACCATGGTGCTGGGCGCCCTCATGGTCGCGGCCGCGCCCATGCAGGCCGTGCTCTATCCGCTGGTGCTCGGTGGCGTATCCATCCTGGCGTCCATCGTCGGCTGCTTCTTCGTGAAGGCCAGCCCGGGCATGAAGAACGTGATGCCCGCGCTGTACAAGGGCCTGGCGATCGCAGGCGTGCTCTCGCTGATCGCCTTCTGGTTCGTCACCGCCTGGATCATGCCGGACAACGCCATCACCGCCACAGGCAGCCAGCTGCGCCTCTTCGGTGCCTGCGCCGTGGGCCTGGTGCTGACCGCCGCGCTGGTCTGGATCACCGAGTTCTACACCGGCACGCAGTACTCGCCGGTCAAGCACATCGCGCAAGCCTCGACCACCGGCCACGGCACCAACATCATTGCCGGCCTGGGCGTGTCCATGCGCTCCACCGCCTGGCCGGTGCTGTTCGTCTGCGTCGGCATCGTGGCCTCCTACACGCTGGCGGGCCTGTACGGCATCGCCATCGCCGCCACCGCCATGCTGAGCATGGCCGGCATCGTGGTCGCGCTGGACGCGTACGGTCCCATCACCGACAACGCCGGCGGCATCGCCGAAATGGCCGAGCTGCCCAGCAGCGTGCGCGACATCACCGACCCGCTGGACGCGGTGGGCAACACCACCAAGGCCGTGACCAAGGGCTACGCCATCGGCTCCGCCGGCCTGGCCGCGCTGGTGCTTTTCGCCGACTACACCCACAAGCTGGAAACCTACGGCCACCAGATCAAGTTCGACCTGAGCGACCCGATGGTGATCATCGGCCTGTTCATCGGCGGCATGATCCCCTACCTCTTCGGTGCCATGGCGATGGAGGCCGTGGGCCGTGCCGCCGGTTCGGTGGTTGTGGAGGTGCGCCGGCAGTTCAAGGAGATCCCCGGCATCATGGAAGGCACGGCCAAGCCCGAGTACGGCAAGGCGGTCGACATGTTGACCACGGCGGCCATCAAGGAGATGGTGATCCCCTCGCTGCTGCCGGTGGTGGTCCCCATCCTGGTGGGCGTGTTCCTGGGCCCGAAAGCGCTGGGCGGCCTGCTGATGGGCACCATCGTCACCGGCCTGTTCGTGGCCATCTCCATGTGCACCGGCGGTGGGGCCTGGGACAACGCCAAGAAGTACATCGAAGACGGCCACCATGGCGGCAAGGGCAGCGAGGCGCACAAGGCCGCCGTGACCGGCGACACCGTGGGCGACCCCTACAAGGACACGGCAGGCCCTGCCGTCAACCCGCTGATCAAGATCATCAACATCGTGGCGCTGCTGATCGTGCCGCTGCTGCCGCTGGCGGCCTGATCCCGTTCTCGAAGGTTCAAAGGGCCCGCTTCGGCGGGCCTTTTTTCTGGGCCGCCCCCGCCAGTAGGCGGACCACCGCGCTGGCACTGGGGGTGAGGCGATCGAGCTGGGCCGCCTCGCCCCGCTCGATCGCTTGCAGCACCAGCTCCTGGATGCCGCCCACGGCCGCCACCGCCATGGTGGGCGTGAGCACCTCACGCTCGGCGTTGATGGTCTCGAGCATGAAGTCGGCCAGGTGCTGCATCACCTCGCGGCGCACCAGGGCACCGGCTGGCCCGAGATGGTGGATTTCCACGAACAGCATGCGGATCAGCTGCGGCCCGCTGGCCAGGTGCGCCAGGTACGCACCCAAGGCATGTTCGACCTGGTCCTGCCAGGGGCGTTCGGGCTGCACGGCCTCGCGCAGGGTGCGCAGCGCGGAGGCGCTGGCCGCCCGGTACAGCTCGAGAAAGCAGGCGTCCTTGTCCGCGAAATGCTCGTAGAACGTGCGTTTGGACACCCCCGCCTCGGCCACCACGGCCGCGATCGACGTGGCCGCCAGACCCTGGGCCGCAGCGACCGTGGCCATGGCTTGCAGCAGGCGACCACGGTGTTCGTTCGGCACGGTGGCGTCGGCGCTGCGGGTGTTTTTCGGCTTCATGGACGGGCATCTTAGGGCCTGCACCCCATTCTTCTCCGCTTGACAGGGCGAATCGAAACACGCACCATCACGACTTGGTACGACACGGTACCAATCCGTTTTTCCACCCACGCCCCACCATGACCGAACTCGTTGTCCGCCGCCTGCTGATCGATCTGGAACAACCCGTGGCCCGCCACTGGTGCGGCGGCGACGCCTTTCTGACCGCGTGGTTCAACGCGCTGTCGATGAGCTTTCCCATCGGCGAGCAGTTCTTCATCGACTCGGTGCGCAACGGCTTCAAGGCCCTGCCGCCCGAGCGCCAAGCCGAGCTGCAAGCCGAAGTCCAGGGTTTCGTGGGCCAGGAAGCCACCCACCGGCGCATCCACGCGCTGTTCAACGCGCAGATCGAGAAACACGGCCTGGTGAACGACTGGGAACCCCGCGCACGTGACCGCCTCCAACTGCTGGAGGGCACGGACCCGCGCCACGGCCTGGCCATCACCGCCGCCAACGAACATTTCACCGCCCTCTTCGCCGAGTGGATGCTGTCTCACCCCCAACTGCTGGACGGCAGCGAGCCGCGATTGAAAACCCTTTGGCTCTGGCACAGCGCCGAAGAGGCCGAGCACAAGTGCACCGCTTTCGACCTGTACCAGGCACTGGGCGGCAGCCACACCTGGCGCACGACCTGGATGCGCCGCATCACGCTGGTCTTTCTCACCGACACCTTGCGCCAGACGGTGAACAACCTCAGGCGCGATGGCACGCTCTGGCGCTGGAGCACGTGGCGCAGCGCCGCCCGCCACATGCTTGGCCGCGACGGCCTGCTGCGCCAGACCTTCAAGCCCTGGCGCGCCTACTTCCGCCGCGACTTCCACCCGGATCAGCAGTCCAGCGAGCTCTCCGCCCAATGGCTGCGCGACAACGCCACGCAATACACCCGGGTGGGCCGCGCCGAGCCGGCCTGACCCGGCCCGCTCAGGCGGAAATGCCCTCGCGGCAACACCGGTACCCCCGGGTGTTCCCGTGCGGTCCGGCGGTCACTCGCCCATAATCGGCCCATGTCCGAACGCGTCATTCCCCTGATCGACCAGCGCCTGGTCTCCGTGGCCGCGCGCGTCCCTCAGGTCGGCACGGCCCCGACCGGCCTGCTCGGCGACGCGCTGGGCCGCCCGCTGCGCGATCTGCGCATCAGCGTGACCGACCGTTGCAACTTCCGCTGCAGCTATTGCATGCCGAAGGACATCTTCGACAAGGACTACCCCTACCTGCCGCACAGCTCGCTGCTGACCTTCGAGGAAATCACGCGCGTGGCGCGCCAGTTCGTCGCGCACGGGGTGCAGAAGATCCGCCTCACCGGCGGCGAGCCGCTGCTGCGCAAGAACCTCGAAATCCTGATCGAACAGCTGGCCGCGCTGCGCACGGTGGAAGGCCAGCCGCTGGACATCACGCTGACCACCAACGGCTCGCTGCTCGCGCGCAAGGCGCACGCCCTCAAGGCCGCCGGCCTGCAACGTGTCACGGTCAGCCTGGACGGCCTGGACGACACCATCTTCCGCGCCATGAACGACGTGGACTTCCCCGTGGCCGATGTGCTCGACGGCATTGCCGCAGCGCAGGCCGCGGGACTGGGCCCGATCAAGGTCAACATGGTGGTCAAGCGCGGCACCAACGACCACGAGATCCTGCCCATGGCGCGCCACTTCAAGGGCACGGGCATCGTGCTGCGCTTCATCGAGTACATGGACGTGGGCGCCACCAACGGCTGGCGCATGGACGAGGTGCTGCCCAGCGCGGAGGTGGTGCAACGCATCCACCGCGAACTGCCGCTGGTGCAACTCGGCGCATCGGCCCCCGGCGAAACCGCCGAGCGCTGGGCCTATGCCGACGGCTCGGGCGAGATCGGCGTGATCAGCAGCGTGACGCAGGCCTTCTGCAGCGACTGCAACCGCGCCCGTCTGTCCACCGAAGGCCAGCTCTACCTCTGCCTCTTCGCCAGCCAGGGCCACGACCTGCGCCACCTGATCCGCGGCGATGCCACCGACGAGCAGCTCGCCAGCGCGATCGCGGCGATCTGGCAAGGCCGCAGCGACCGGTACTCCGAACTGCGCGCCAGCCTTCCGCCCGAAGCCGGTGCAGGCGCACGTCGCGTCGAGATGAGCTACATCGGCGGTTAAGCAAAACAGATGATCCATTCCCATCAAATCACGGGCCTCGTGCTCGCCGGCGGCCGCGGCTCGCGCATGGGCGGCGTCGACAAGGGCCTGCAGAACTTCAACGGCACGCCGCTGGCGCTGCACGCCTTGCTGCGCCTGCAGATGCAGGAAGGCGGGCTGGTCGGCGGTCAGATGGTCAACGCCAACCGCAATCTGGCGGCCTACGAGGCCTTCGGCGTGCCGGTGTGGCCCGACACCCTGGACGGCTACGCGGGTCCCCTGGCCGGCTTCATGACCGGCCTGGAGCGCTGCGAAACGCCCTACCTGCTCACGGTGCCCTGCGACACGCCCCTCTTCCCGCTCGACCTCGCCCAGCGGCTGGCTCAGGCGTTCGAAGACGAGACCACCGAAATCGCCATGGCCGGCGCCCTGGAGGAAGACGGCCAGTTGCGGCCCCAGCCGGTGTTCTGCCTCATTCGGGTGGAGCTCATGGAAAGCCTGCTGGTCTTCACCCAGGCCGGCGGGCGCAAGATCGACCGCTGGACCGACCAGCACCGCACGGTGATCGTGCCCTTCGACCGGCCGGGCGACGACCCCAAGGCCTTCTTCAACACCAACACCCTGGCCGAACTGCACGCCCTCGAAAAGGGCTGAGCGCTCGGCCCTCCGTTCGTTTGTCCATGAAATCCATCGAGCAGATCGCGGCCGAATTGCAGGGCTACGACCCGCAGGCCATCAGCGCCGAACGCGTCAACGACTTCCTCGCCCGCCTGGTCGAGCCGGTCACCGCCACCGAAGACCTGGGCGTGTTCGACGCGCTGGGCCGCGTGCTGGCGCAGGACGTGGTCTCGCCCATCAGCGTGCCGCCGCACGACAACTCCGCCATGGACGGCTTCGCCTTCGACAGCGGGCTGCTGCGCCCGGGCGAGCCGCTGGGCCTGCGCGTGGCGGGCACGGCCTTCGCGGGCAAGGCCTGGGCCGGCACCGTGGGTGCGGGCGAGTGCCTGAAGATCATGACGGGCGCCATCATGCCGCCCGGGCTGGACACCGTGGTGCCGCTCGAATTCGTGAAGACCGAAGGTGATCGCGTCGTGGTGCCACCCAACGTGGTGAACGCGGGCGACAACCGCCGCCTGCTGGGCGAAGACCTCATGGCCGGCGAAGCGGCCTTGCGCCAAGGCCAGACACTCGGCCCGGCGGCGCTGGGCCTGCTGGCCAGCCTGGGCCTGCCCACCGTGAAGGTGTTCCGCCGCGTGAAGGTGGCGTACTTCTCCACCGGCGACGAGATCCTGAGCCTGGGCGAAACGCCGCGCGAAGGCGCGGTGTACGACAGCAACCGCTACACCATCTTCGGCCTGCTCACGCGCCTGGGCGTGGAGGTGGTCGACATGGGCGTGGTGCGCGACGAGCCCGCCGAGCTGGAAGCGGCCTTCCGCACCGCCGCCCTCAAGGCCGACGCCATCATCACCAGCGGTGGTGTGAGCATGGGCGAGGCCGACCACACCAAGGCCATGATGAAGCAGCTCGGCGACGTGGCCTTCTGGCGCATCGCGATGCGCCCGGGCCGCCCCATGGCGGTGGGCCGCATCGACGAGGCCGGCAAGAGCGCCGTGCTGTTCGGGCTGCCAGGCAACCCGGTGGCGGTGATGGTCACCTTCCTGGCCTTCGTGCGCCCGGCCCTGCAGCGCCTTATGGGCGCTTCACCCAGCGAACCCGTGCTGCTGCAAGCCCACAGCGGCGAAGCCCTGCGCAAGAAGCCGGGCCGCACCGAGTACCAGCGCGGCATCGTCACCCGCACGCCCGACGGCGCGCTCAGCGTGCGCACCACGGGCAACCAGGGTTCGGGCGTGCTCAGCTCGATGGTGGAGGCCAACGGCCTGATCGTGCTGCACCACCGCCAGGGCAACGTGGCCGCGGGCGACCCGGTGGACGTGATGATGTTCGACGGCGCGATCTGACCCGGCTCACTTGGCCGGGATGGCGGCGTCCGCGTGGCCGCCATCGTGCTGCGCGGCCTTCGCCTTCGAATGGGACTTGTCGCGCGAGAGCAGCGTGTACATGGTGGGCACCACGAAGATGGTCAGCAGCGTGCCCACGCTCATGCCGCCCACGATCACCCAGCCGATCTGCTGCCGGCTCTCGGCCCCCGCGCCAGATGCCAGCGCCAGCGGAATGGCGCCCAGCACCATGGCGCCCGTGGTCATCAGGATGGGCCGCAGGCGCAGCGCGGCCGACTGTCTGACGGCCTCGAACTTCTCCAGGCCCTGGTCGCGCAGCTGGTTGGAGAACTCCACGATCAAAATGCCGTGCTTGGTGATCAGCCCCACCAGCGTGATGAGCCCGATCTGGCTGAACACGTTGATGGTGCCGCCCGTCAGCTTGAGCGCCAGCAGCGCGCCCATCATGGACAGCGGCACGCTGAGCATGATGATGAACGGATCGACAAAGCTCTCGAACTGCGCCGCGAGCACGAGGTAGATGAACAGCAGCGAGAGCGCGAAGACGATGGCCAGCGAGCCCGAGGCGTTGCGGAACTCGCGGCTCTGGCCGTTCAGGTCGGTGGTGTAGCCGGCGGGCAGCACCTCGCGCGCGGTCTTGTCCATGAACTGCAGGGCCTCGCCCAGCGAGTAGTCGGGCGCCAGGTTGGCGGTGAGGGACGCGCTGCGGCGCTGGCCGAAGTGGTTGAGCTCGCGCGGCACCACCACCTCGCTGATCTTGACCAGCGAGGCCAGGGGAATCATGGCGTCGTTGCGGCCGCGCACGAACAGGCGGTCGATGTCCTCGGGCGTGCTGCGGTTGCCCGAGACGGTCTGTACCACCACGTCGTACTGTTCACCGTCGCGCTTGTAGCGCGTGACGATGCGGCCGCCCAGCATGGTCTCGACGGTGCGCGCGATGGCATCCACGTTCACACCCATGTCGGCCGCGCGCTCGCGGTCCACGTCCATGCGGATCTCGGGCTTGTTCAGGCGCAGGTCGGTGTCGATCTGCACCAGGCCCGGGTTCTTGCTCAGCTCGTCCTGGAAGCGGCGCACGGTTTGCGCCAGGTTCTCGTAGCTGTCGGAGGTGACGATCACGTAGTTGATCGGGCGCTCGCGAAAGCCCTGCCCGAGCGAGGGCGGCGTGATGGGAAAGGCGCTGATGCCCGGCAGCGACGCCAGGCGCGGCGTGATCTCGCGCGCGATGCGCTGCGTGGAGCGCTCGCGCTCTTCCCAGGGCAGCGCGCGCATGAACACCACGCCCTGCGCCACCGAGGGGTTGCCCACGTTGACGAAGATGCGGTCGAATTCGGGGTAGTCCTGGGCGATGTTCTCGATCGCCTCCGCGTACTTGCGGGTGTAGGCCAGCGTGGCGCCATCCGGGCCGTTGATGTTGGCCAGGATCACGCCGCGGTCCTCGATCGGCGCGAGCTCCTGGCGCATGGTCTGCAGCATCCACGCGCTGGCCAGCGCGCTGCCGGCCATGACCGCCACCACCAGCCAGCGAACCCGCAGCGAGGCGCCCAGCACCCGGCTGAAGCCGCGCGTGACCGCATTGAGCACGCGCTCCATGCCGCGGTCGAACCGGCCCGGGTTGGGGTTGTGCCGCAGCAGCTTGGAGCACAGCATGGGCGAAAGCGTGAGCGCCACGAAGCCGGAAACCACCACCGCCCCGGCCAGCGCCAGCGCGAACTCGGCGAACAGACGGCCGGTGCGGCCGGGCGTGAAGGCCAGCGGCGCATACACCGCCGCCAGCGTGAGCGTCATCGCCACGATGGCAAAGCCGATTTCCCGCGCGCCCTGGATCGCCGCGTCGAAGGGCTTCATGCCCTCCTCGATGTGCCGGTAAATGTTCTCCAGCATCACGATGGCGTCGTCCACCACCAGGCCGATGGCCAGCACCAGGGCCAGCAGCGTGAGCGTGTTGATGGAGAAACCGAACATCGCCATCAGCGCGAACGCGCCGATCAGGCTGACCGGGATGGTCATGAGCGGAATGATCGAGGCGCGCAGCGTGCGCAGGAACACGAAGATGACCAGCGCCACCAGCACCACGGCTTCGGCGATGGTGGTGTAGACCGCCTTGATCGAGCGGTCGATGAAGACCGAGTTGTCGTTGGCGATGTCCACGTTCACACCGGCGGGCAGGTCCTGCTTGACCTTCTCCAGCATCTGCCGCACGGCGGCCGAGAGCTCCAGCGGGTTGGCGGTCGCCTGCCGGATCACGCCGAGCGAGACCGCGTCGCGGCCATTGAGCCGCACCGAGGTGCGTTCGTCCTGCGGCGCCTGCACCACGCGCGCGACGTCGGCGATGCGGATGGTCTGGCCGTTGACGTTGCGGATCGCCACCGCCGAAAACTGCTCGGGTGTCTGCAGGTCGGTGGCGGCGGTCACGTTGAACTCGCGCAGCGTGCTCTCGATGCGGCCGGCCGGCACTTCCAGGTTGGAGCGGCGCAGGGCGTCTTCCACGTCCTGCACGGTCAGCGCGTAGGCGGCCAGGCGGTCCGGGTCCATCCAGATGCGCATGGAATAGCGGCGCTCGCCGTACACGCGCACCTCGGCCGCGCCGGGCGCCGTTTGCAGCACGGGCTTGGCCAGGCGGTTGGCGAAATCGCTGAGCTGCAGCGCGCTGTGGGTGTCGGAGGTAAGGGCCAGCCAGATCACGGGCGAGGCGTCGGCCTCCACCTTGGCGATCACCGGCTCGTCCACGTCCTGCGGCAGGCGCTGGCGCACGCGGCTGACCTTGTCGCGCACATCGGCGGCGGCCGAGTCGGGGTCGCGCTCGAGCTTGAAGCGCACCGTGATCTGGCTCTGTTCCTGGCGGCTGATCGAGGTGATCACGTCCAGCCCCTCGATGCCCGCGAGCGAGTCTTCCAGCGGCTTGGTGACCTGCGACTCGATCACCTCGCTGGACGCCCCGCCGAAGCGCGTGGAGACCGTGACGGTGGGCTCATCGATCTTGGGGTACTCGCGCACCGTCAGGCCGTTGAACGACACGATGCCCACCAGCAGGATGAGCAGGGACAGCACCGAGGCGAACACCGGGCGCCGGATCGAGATCTCAGGCAGTTGCATGCGAGTTCCTGAGGGTTCAGCGCGCCGGCACCGGGGCCGTTTCAGCGGCGGCAGGCGCAGCCATGTTCACGACCCGCACCGCGGTGCCATCGCGCTGCAGCCGCTGCTGGCCGGCGATCACCACGGTGTCGCCCTGCCGCAGGCCGCTGACCACCTCGACATCCGAACCCCGGCGCGCGCCCAGGGCCACTTCCACCCGGCGCGAGTGGCGCTTCTTCGCGTCGCCCTCGCCCTGTTCGTCGAGCACGTAGGCGTACTGCTTGCCGGCCTGGGGCACCAGGGCTTCCTCGGGCACCACCAACGCGCGCTCGTTGACCGAGAAGACGATCAGCACGCGCGCGAACATGCCGGGACGCAACACGTTGTCGGCCGCAGGGGGCATGACGGCCCGCACGGAGATGGAGCGGCCATTGGCGTCGAGCAGCGGGTCCACGGCCAGCACCTTGGCTTCGAACGAGCGGTTCGGCAAGGCATCGAGCTGCACCTGCACCACCTGGCCCGGGGCGAGCTGGGTCTGGTAGCGCTCCGGCAAGCGGAAGTCCACCGTGAGCATGGACGTGTCCTCGAGGTTCACGAGGTTGTCGCCGTCCTTCACGTAGGCCCCCAGGTTGATGCTGCGCAGGCCCACGGTGCCCGCGAACGGGGCGGTGATGCGCATGCGCTGCAGCCGCGCGTCGGCCAGCGCCACCTGGGCTTCGGCCACCTGCAGGTTGGCCTGGCTTTCCTCCACCACGCGCTGGGCCACGAAGTTCTGCGCCACCAGCTCCTGGTTGCGCTTGAGGTTGGCGCGCGCGATGGACAGCTGGGCCTGGGCCTGGCTCAATTCGGCGCGCTGCAAGGTGTCGTCGAGTTGCACCAGCAACTGGCCCGCCTTGACCCGGGCGCCGTCCGCGAAGACGATCCGGGCCACCCGGCCACTGGTCTCGGGCTTGAGCGTCACGCTCTGGCGGGAGCGCAGGGTGCCCACGGCCTGGGCGTCGTCCTGCAGCCGGATGGCCTTCACCCGCGTCACCTCCACACCGGGTGCGCCACCGGCCGCTGCACCGGAAGCGCCCGGTCCGGTGCCGGCCACCGGCGGGGTGATGGCATCCCGGATCTGCAGCCACCAGGCCGCACCGGAGGCCAGACCGATGCCAACGACGGCCACCACCACGTAAAGCGCTTTGTTCGCCATGGATTCCACTGCCGGGGAAAAGGACGCCCTACCCCCGTGGGGCATGGCACAGATCGATGAAACGAAATGTAGCAGTGGGTGGGGGCCGCCGGTGACGGGATTTCCCCTGTAGGACTCAGGCCGGCACGCCCCGGTTGGCCAGGGCGTCGGCCCGTTCGTTGCCAGGGTCGCCGGCGTGGCCTTTGACCCAGTGCCATTCGATCTGGTGGGGCCCGGCGTGCACCAGGCCATCGAGCTTGCGCCAGAGGTCGGCGTTCTTCACCGGCTGCTTGGCCGCCGTGACCCAGCCCTTGCGCTTCCAGCCGTGGATCCACTCGGTGATGCCCTGGCGCACGTACTGGCTGTCGAGGTACAGCGAGACCCGGCAGGGGCGCTTGAGCGCGGCCAGGCCTTCGATCACCGCGGTGAGTTCCATGCGGTTGTTGGTGGTTTCGCGCTCGCCGCCCCACAACTCCTTCTCGAAACCCTCTGACTTGAGGTAAACGCCCCAGCCGCCAGGCCCAGGGTTGCCCTTGCAGGCACCGTCGGTGTAGATCACCACATGGTTCAAAAAAAGCTCCTGAATACAAAAAGGGAGAGGCGCGGCGGCGTTCAGTGCCGGTGGGTCACCGACACCGGGGCGGCCGAAGTGGCGCGCCTGGGCTTCCAGGCCGGGCCCAGCAGGCGCATGCCGCGCACGCGCTTGACCGCCACCACGAAATACACCGCGCCAAAGATGGGCCACCAGCGGGCACCGGCGCGGTCCAGCCAGGCGTAGCGCTGCAACCAGGTGTCGGTGCGCATCGCCGGGCGGTAGCAGCCAAAGCGGTCCGACTCTACTTCAAAACTGAGCAGCCTCAGCCAGTCGCGCAGGCGCCAGGGACCGATGAAATCCCCTGCTTCAGGCAGGTACAGGCTGGAGGCACCGAAGGCGTTGAGGCCCACCCGGGCGCAGAACCGGCCGCGCCCCTGGCGCAGGCCCCACAGGCTCGTGGGGTTGAAGCCCGAGATCACCACCCGGCCTTCGGGCACCAGCACGCGCTCGACCTCGCGCAGCACGTGGTGCGGGTCGGCGCTGAACTCCAGCGTGTGGGGCAGCACCACCAGGTCCAGGCTGGCCTCGGGGAACGGCAGGGCGGCCGCGTCGGTGATCAGGGCCACGCGCGGGGCGCGGCCCTCGGCCCTGGCCGGCAGCACCTCGGGCAGCGCCAGCCAGCGGTGCGGCATGCGGTTGGCCTGCAGGCCCTCCAGCTCGGGCAAACCGAGCTGCAAGGCGTTGTAGCCAAAGAGGTCGGCCACCGCCAGGTCGAACTGGGCCTGCTCCCACGCCAGCAGGTACTGGCCGGGCGCGGTCGAAAACCAATCGGTCAACCCTATAATTTTTGCGGTCATGTGCGGTGGGGCCGAAGCCGGTTCCGGCAGGAAGTCTGCGACACTGCAAACCACCGGGAAGGCCAGCCCCGCACTCTACACGCCCTACCCGACATCCGTCCCATGCACCTCATTCCGATCCCGGCCTTCAGCGACAACTACATCTGGGCCCTGCACGACGGCGCCCAGGCGCTGGTCGTGGACCCTGGCGAAGCCGCGGGCGTGGCCCGGTGGCTGGCACAGGAAGGCCTGCGGCTGGACACCATCCTGATCACCCACCACCACGCCGACCACACCGGCGGCGTGGCCGAACTGCGCGAGGCCACTGGCGCGCGCGTGATCGGCCCGGCCTTCGAGCCCATGCCCGAGCCGCTGCAGCGCGTTGGCGAAGGCGAGTCGGTGGAGGTGCTCGGCCTGCGCTTCGAGGTGATCGAGGTGCCGGGGCACACCGCCGGCCACATCGCCTACTACACGCCCGCCCTGGACGGCGCCCCGCTGCTGTTCTGTGGCGACACGCTGTTCTCCGGCGGCTGCGGCCGCCTGTTCGAGGGCACGCCGGCCCAGATGCTGGACTCGCTCACCCGGCTGGCCGCCCTGCCCGCCTCCACCCGCGTGTGCTGCACCCACGAGTACACGCTGTCCAATCTCAAGTTCGCGCAGGCGGTGGAGCCCGGCAATGCCGAGCTGGCGGCCTACACCGCCCACTGCCAGGCGCAATGCGCGCAGAACTTTCCCACGCTGCCCAGCTCCATCGGGCTGGAAAAACAGATCAATCCTTTCTTGCGCACCGGCGAAACCGCCGTCGTGCGCTCCGCCCAGGCCCACGAGCCGGGCATTGCCACCGATGCCGTGTCGGTGTTCGCCACGCTTCGCGAATGGAAAAACGTTTTCAGATGACCCCTGCCTTCCCGACCGCCCTTCCCGCTCCCGCCAGTGCTCCCCTGTCCACCGGTCCCGCCCGCCGCTGGCTGACGCTGGCCGGCACGGCCCTGGTGCTGCTGGTGTCCGGCTGCGCCACCACGGCGCTGCCCGAGGCCGGCAGCGGCGCCACCGGCGCGCCCAACGCCACGCCACCCGTCGCCGCCAGTGCGCCGCGCCTGCCCTCGTATCGCCTGCCCAGCGATGTGCCCCTGAGCACCATCGGCACAGCCGAAACCGCGCTCTCCAGCGTGACGACGCTGGACGCCCCCGCCGACCTCTGGGACCGCATCCGCCGTGGCTTCGCCATGCCCGACCTCGAAGGCGACCTGGTGCGCGACCGCGAGCAGTGGTACGCCACCCGGCCCGACTACATGCAGCGCATGACGGAGCGCTCCAGCCGCTATCTGTTCCACATCGTGGAGGAGATCGAGCGCCGCAACATGCCCATGGAGCTGGCCCTGCTGCCCTTCATCGAAAGCGCCTTCAACCCACAGGCCGTCTCCAGCGCGCGCGCCGCAGGCATGTGGCAGTTCATGCCCGCCACCGGCCAGTCGTTCGACCTCAAGCAGAACGCCTTCCGCGACGATCGGCGCGACGTGCTCGCCTCCACGCGGGCCGCGCTCGACTACCTGCAGCAGCTGTACGGTCGCTTCGGGGACTGGCACCTCGCGCTGGCGGCGTACAACTGGGGCCAGGGCAACGTCAACCGCGCCATCACCAACAACCAGCGCCTGGGCAAGCCCACCGGTTACACCGACCTCAACATGCCGGCGGAAACGCGCCTGTACGTGCCCAAGCTGCAGGCGGTGGAGAACATCCTGGCGCGGCCCGAGGCCTACAACACCACCCTGCCCCTGATCGGCAACCACCCCTTCTTCGACACCGTCGCGCTGGAGCGCGACATGGATGTCGCCCTCATCGCCCGCCTGGCCGAGGTGGCGGAAAAAGACTTCCGCGCGCTCAACCCCTCCCTGCGCCAGCCCATCGTGATGGCCGCCGGCACGCCGCATGTGCTGCTGCCCTGGGACAACGCGTTGATCTTCCAGCGCAACCTGCAATCCCACACCGGCCCCCTGGCCAGCTGGACGGCCTGGGTCGTGCCCACCACCATGTCCGTGGCCCAGGCCGCCGACCGGGCGGGCATGAGCGAAGCCGAGTTGCGCGCGGTCAACAACATTCCGCCTCGCATGCAGGTGCGCGCCGGCTCCAGCCTGCTCGTGCCACGCACCGACAAGCGCAACGGCGACGTGCCGGTGCACGTGGCCGACAACGGCCAGATCAGCTTCCAGCCGGAGGTCATCCTCAAGCGCACCACCGTCAAGGCGCGCAAGGGCGAGAACCTGACGCGCCTGGCCCAGCGCTATGGCGTGAGCCCGGTGAGCGTGGCGGGCTGGAACAAGCTGGCCGTGAACGCGGCGCTCAAACCGGGCCAGCGCATCACGCTCATGCTGCCGCAGCGGGTCGCGGTCGCCAAGGCCGCCCCGCCGAGCAAGGCCCCGGCCAAGAAGTCGGCCACGGCCACACCGGCGCGCAAGGCCTCGCCCACCGCGAGCAAGCCGGTGAAGACCAAGTCCAAGACCGCCACCAGCGCGAGCAAGACGCGCGTGGCGTCCAGCGGCAAGTCCGACAAGAAGAACTGAGCGACCGGGCGCTCGCGCCAGAATCAGGCCCGGAACCGGGCCTTGGCCTTGCGTGCGAAGTCGTTGGTGAAGGTAAGCGCCAGATCCACACGCTGCAGCGAGCCGGGCTCCTCGAACTGCGCCAACATGCGCGCCGCCGTGGCCGGCCCGGTCTCGGGCATCATGCCGTCGACCGTCCAGGCCTCGCGCACGCGGGCGAAGGCCGCCAGGTACAGCGCGCGGTCACCCTGAAAGTAGCGCTCGGGCACCACCTTGATGATGTCGGATGGGCCCGCCGTCTGCAGCCATTTGAGCGCGTGCACCATCGCATCGGCCATCGCCTGGCTGGCCTTGGGGTACTGCGTCAGAAAGCTCCCCGGCGCGCACAGACAGCCGGAGGGCAAAGGACCGCCAAAGACCTCGGCCGTGCCGCGCGTGCTGCGCGTGTCGGCCACCACCTTGAGCGCACCCATCTGCTCCAGTTGCGTCACGGTCGGGTCGGTGTAGCTGATCGCATCGAGCTCACCGCGGCGAAACGCCTGAACCGCCGCCGCGGCATTCGCCAACGGCACGTAGCGCACATCGGCGGCGCGCAGCCCGACCTTGCCCAGCACCAGGCTCGCCACGCGGTGCGAGGCGGCACTCGTGGCCATCACCCCCACGCGGCGGCCGCGCAGGTCGGCCACCCCGCCGTTGTGGCCCATGGTCTCCAGCGACACCCCCACCACCACCTGCGGCGCTCGCCCCTGCAACACGAAGGACTGGAGGTTCTGGCCGCGCGCCTGCAGTGCGATCGTGTTCGGGTACGGGCCGGACAGCACATGGGCCGCACCGCTCTGCAAGGCGTGCAGCGACTGCGCCACATCGGGAAACTCGCGCACCTCCACATCGATGCCTTCCTGGGCAAAGTACCCGAGGCGTTCCGCGATGGTCAGTGGGAGGTAGCAGAACGAGGAGCGGCTATCGACCGCAATCGCCAGTTTGGGCGCACCGGGTCGAGGTGTGGGTGGCGCCGCAGAGGCCGGCGCCGGCTGCGCGCGCAAGGACGGTACGGCGACCGACGCCACGCTCAACGCACAGACACGTCCCCAGTTTCGGCGACTCCACATGACCCGGTTTCCTCTCTCGGCACATTCTTTGGATGAGCCTTGAGACTAGGGGGCGGGCCGCAAACCCGCATCAGGACCAATCCCGAGCGGGTTTGTACCGAGCACTTGCAAGCTGATGTAACGGCGTCGAACGCAAGCGCGCGTCAAACGAAAAGGATCGCGAGATTGACGATCAGTGCCAGGGTCCACGCGAGGCTGCGCGCCGTGGCGAGGTTGGCCACGTACATCATGATGTAAAGCACCCGCAGCACGACAAACAGAAAGGCGAGAACGTCCAGGCGAACCTGTGAAGCGCCGAGCTGGTGCGCGATGATCACGGCGCCAATGAAGAACGGCAGCGCCTCGAAACTGTTGGCCTGCGCGGCGTTCGCGCGGGCCCGCCAGTCGCTCTGGCGCGCCAGCCATTCGCGCGGGTGCTGGTTGTCGAAACCACCATCGCGGCGCGGCTTGGAGAACGTGCCCGATTTGGCGAGCCACGCGCAGCCGATCGGCAACAGCGAAGCCACCACCACCGCCCAATACGCCACGGTCAATCCTGCCAGTTTCATGATGAAGCGCTTTCGAGAAGAAATGGCGCCGGTCAGCGCCGGTCCACCAGGGCATGGGCGATCGTGCCCAGGTCCACGTACTCCAGCTCGCTGCCTACCGGCACACCCCGGGCCAGGCGGGTCACCTGCACGTCCGTGCGGCCCTTGAGCGCCTGCGCGATCACGTGGGCCGTGGTCTCACCTTCGGCGGTGAAGTTCGTGGCCAGGATGACTTCCCGCACCTCGGGCTCCCCTTGTTCGGCCGGCGCGCTGATGCGGTCAAAGAGTTTCTGCAGACCGATGTCGCGCGGGCCCACGCCATCGAGCGGGCTGAGCTTGCCCATGAGCACGAAGAACAGGCCTTTGTAGGCACCGGTGCGCTCCATCGCTGCCTGATCGGCGGGTGTCTCCACCACGCAGAGCTGGCTGCGGTCGCGCCGGGGATCGCGGCAGGTGGGGCAGATGTCGTCTTCGGTGAAGGTGTGGCACAGGCTGCAGTGCTTCACCGAGCTGGCCGCGTGCTCCAGCGCGCGGGCAAGCTGCACGGCGCCGTCGCGGTCATGCTGCAGCAGATGGAAGGCCATGCGCTGTGCCGACTTCACCCCCACGCCAGGCAGGCGGCGCAGCGCCTGCACAAGCAGTTCGAGCGAGTGGTTTTCAGCCATCGATGAGCGAAGGAGCCCGCGCGATGGGGATCAGAACGGGAACTTCATGCCGCCCGGCAGGCCGGGCATGCCGGCCGTGAGCTTGCCCATTTTCTCGGCCGAGGTTTCTTCGGCCTTGCGCACCGCGGCGTTGAACGCGGCGGCCACGAGGTCTTCCAGCATGTCCTTGTCGTCGGCCAGCAGGCTGGGGTCGATGGTGACGCGCTTGACGTCGTGCTTGCAGGTCATGAGCACCTTCACCAGGCCCGCGCCCGATTCGCCCGTGACCTCGATGAAGGCCAGCTCGTCCTGGGCTTTCTTCAGGTTGTCCTGCATGGCCTGGGCCTGCTTCATGAGGCCGGCGAGTTGTCCTTTGTTGAACATGGTCTTCCTAACGTTCCGAGTGAAAAAAGAAAAGAGGCTCAGGCCGTGGTGATGGCCTTGAGGGTACCGGGCACGATTTTGCCGCCAAAGTCGCGCATCATGGTCTGGACAAAGGGGTCGTTCAGGATGTGCGCCTCAGCCTCGCGCTGGCGGCGCGCCGCTTCCGCTGCCACGCGGCGCGCGGGCGAGTCCGAAACGCTGCCAATCTCCACCGAGAGGCGCACCTCGTGGCCGATGGTCTTCAGCGCCGTGGCCAGGCGTTCGCGCGTATTGCCCTGGTTGAGCGAGCTGCGCTCCACGCGCAGCATCCACTGGTCCGTGTCGCGCGCGATCAGTTGCGATTGCAAGCCCAGCTCGCGCACCAGCGCGGTGATGGCTTCCGCGCGCACGAGCTGCATCACGGTCTCGAACCAGAAATCGCCTTCGACGCTGCCACCGGGCGCGGCGGGCAACACCGTTTGTGTGCCGTGTTCGTCGCGGGCCTGAGGCTGATCCGCCGGGCCGGGTTCACCGGCATCGCGCACCGGGATGGCCATGACACGGGGTGGCGCCGGTTCGGCCTCTTCCCAGGGAGGGCCATCGTCCTCGGGCCAGGGCGCATCGTCCACCGGCTCGGCGGGCATCTGCGGCGCGGCGGCGGGTGCCGACACAGCCACCGCGGAGGGCTGCGGCGCCCTCACGGGCGCGGGTGGAGCGACGGCCGGCGGCGGGTTCACCACCGGCAAACGCACCATCGGCACCGGCGTGGGCGCCAACGCAGCCGCGGGTGCGGCCACCTCCGCAACAGGCGCTTCAGCCGTTTTCAGTGTTTTTTTTTCCGCCGCGGCGCTGACAGCGGCCGTGTTGGCGGGTTTGAAGGCCATCAGCCGCAGCAGCACCATGGTGAGCGCGGCGTACTCGTCGGGGGCCAGGCCCAGCTCGCCGCGCCCATGCAGGCACAGGCTGTAGAGCAGTTGCGTCTCGTCGGCCGGCAGGCTTTGCGCCAGCCGCGCGATCTGCGCTTCATCGGGGTCGTCCAGGCCTTCGGCCTGGGCGCGGTCGGGCACGGCCTGCAGCACGGCCATGCGCTGCAGCACGCCGGTCATCTCTTCCAGCGTGGACGCGGCGTTCAGGCCATTCACGCGCAGCGCGTCCACGGTATCGACCACCGTGGCGCCATCGGCGCGGGCCAGCGCATCGATCAGGCGCAGCACATAGGAGCGGTCCACCGCGCCCAACATCTGGCGCACCGTGGCCTCCTGCAACTGGCCGCCGCCAAAGGCAATCGCCTGATCGGTGAGCGAAAGCGCGTCGCGCATGGAGCCGCGAGCGGCGCGCGACAGCAGGCGCAGCGCCTGCACCTCGGCAGGCACGTTTTCGGCTTGCAACACCTGTTGCAAATGCTCCAGCACGGTCTCGGGCGCCATGGGCCGCAGGTTGAACTGCAGGCAGCGAGACAGCACGGTCACCGGCACCTTCTGCGGGTCCGTCGTGGCCAGCACGAACTTGAGGTACTCGGGCGGCTCTTCCAGCGTCTTCAACATGGCGTTGAACGCCGTGTTGGTCAGCATGTGCACCTCGTCGATCATGAAGACCTTGAAGCGCCCCTGCACCGGCTTGTAGACCGCCTGCTCCAGCAGGGCCTGAACTTCGTCCACGCCCCGGTTGGAAGCGGCATCGAGCTCGGTGTAATCGACGAAACGGCCACTGTCGATGTCGGTGCAGGCCTGGCACACGCCGCAAGGCTCGGCGGTGATGCCACCCTGCCCGTCGGCACCCAGGCAGTTGAGCGACTTGGCCAGGATGCGCGAGACCGTGGTCTTGCCCACGCCACGCGTCCCGGTGAACAGGTAGGCGTGGTGCAGGCGCTGGGTCGTCAAGGCATTCGAGAGCGCTTGCACCACATGGCCCTGCCCCACCATTTCGGTGAAATTGCGCGGGCGGTATTTGCGGGCCAGGACGACATAGGACATGGCGACGATTCTAAGCGGCGGGGTATTGCCAGGCGATCCGGCATCGACACACCCCATCGCCTACAATCGACCTCGACGGGCCTTCCCGCATGGTGAAGCGGCCAACCGGGTCAGGTGGGGAACCAAGCAGCCCTAACTGTGAATCCAGTGCCGGGGTCAAGGCTCGTCACCTTCTTCTCATCCCACCATGTCCGTGCGCGATCCCGCCTCCATTGCCAGCTGGCATGCCCACGTGTACTTTGGTGCGGACACGCGCGATGCCGCCTGGGCTTTGCGCGAAGTCATCGCCGCCGAACTCGCCGCCCACGTGCAGATCGGGCGGTTCCACGAAAAACCGGTCGGGCCGCATCCGGCCTGGACCTACCAGGTGGCTTTCGATGCCCCCGAGTTCGCTCACGTGGTGAGCTGGCTCGCCCTGAACCACGCTGCGCTGGATGTGCTCATCCACCCCAACACCGGCGACGCGCTGAGCGATCACCGCGACGGCGCGCTGTGGCTGGGCAAGTCCTATCCCTTGAACCTGCAGGCCCTGGTGGACTGAACGGCCGGCGATGAACCCCTGGATCCTGCTCGGGCTGGCCATTGCCGCCGAGGTCGTCGGCACCTCCGCCCTGAAAGCCAGCGAGGGCTTCAGCAAGCTCTGGCCTTCGGCGATCGTCGTGGTGTCCTACGGCGCGGCGTTCTACCTGCTGTCCCTGACCTTGCGCACCATTCCTGTGGGCATCGCCTACGCCGTCTGGTCGGGCGTGGGCGT
Organism: Hydrogenophaga sp. FW305-3-2-15-A-LB1; assembly: GCF_058787875.1. Lineage (NCBI taxonomy): Bacteria > Pseudomonadati > Pseudomonadota > Betaproteobacteria > Burkholderiales > Comamonadaceae > Hydrogenophaga > Hydrogenophaga sp. FW305-3-2-15-A-LB1. Next base: position 59,865 of record NZ_JBYTAE010000010.1, read on the forward strand.
GGTGCTCATCGCATTGATCGGCTGGCTGGTGTTCGGCCAGAAGCTCGATGCCGCCGGCATGCTGGGCATGGGCCTGATCGTGGCGGGCGTCCTGGTGCTCAACCTGCTCTCGAAAAGCTCGGCCCACTGAATCAGGTGGCCAGCCAGCGGCGCACGCCCTCACCGGCCGCCACCCCACTGGCCAGGCAGGCCGTCAGCAGATAGCCCCCGGTGGGCGCTTCCCAGTCGAGCATTTCGCCCGCACAGAACAGGCCCGGTCGCGACCGCACCATCAGGCCATCGTCCAGCCCCTCCCAGCGCACGCCGCCTGCGCTGCTGATGGCTTCGTCGATGGGTCGCGCGGCGGCCAGCGTGATGGGCAAGGCCTTGAGCGCGGCGGCCAGTCGGGCGGGCTCGTGCATCGCGTCCTTGCTCAACATTTCATTGACGATGGCCATCTTGATGCCCTCCAAGCCGAGCCGGCTCTTGAGGTGGCTCGAGAGGCTGCGCGAACCGCGCGGATGCGCCACCTGGGCCAGCACCTGTTCGGCCGTGCGGTCGGGCAGCAGGTCCAGTTCGAACGTGGCCCGGCCCTCGCGCGCGATCTGATCGCGCAACAGGCCCGACACGGCATAGATCAGGCTGCCTTCGACACCGGTGGCCGTGGCGACGAATTCGCCCTTGCGCTGAAAACCGTTCCCCAGGCTGTCCGTGAACCGCACGGCCACCGACTTGAACGGCTGGCCCGCGAAACGCTCCAGGAAGAAAGGGCTCCAGCCGCCCGCCACGTCGAAGCCGCAGTTGCTGGGCTGCAGCGGCGCCACGTCAACGCCCTCGGCTTGCAGCCGGGGCACCCAGGCACCGTCGGAGCCCAGGCGCGCCCAGCTCGCGCCGCCCAGCGCAAGCACGGTGGCGCGGGACTGCACCCGCAGCGGCCCCTGCGGCGTGTCGAACACCAGGGCTGTGCCGTCCCAGCCCGTCCAGCGGTGGCGCATGTGGAAGCCCACCGGCGTGCCACCGGACTCGGGATGGCGCAGCCGGTGCAGCCAGGCCCGAAGCAGCGGCGCGGCCTTCATGTCGGAGGGAAAGACGCGCTGCGAGCTGCCCACGAACGTGCTGATGCCCAGGCCGGTGGCCCAGTCGCGCACGGCCTGCGGCCCGAAGGTCTCGAGCAGCGGGCGCAGGTGGCCTGCCTGCGCGCCGTAGCGGCCCACGAAGGCCGGCAGCGCTTCGGCGTGCGTGAGGTTCATGCCGCCCTTGCCCGCGAGCAGGAACTTGCGGCCCACCGAAGGCATGGCGTCGAACAGGTGCACGTTGAGGCCGGCGCGGCCCATGACTTCGGCGGCCATCAGGCCGGCGGGGCCGCCGCCGATGACAGCCACATCGACAGGCAGAAAAGAACTCGAATCGGTCATGAAGAACTTGATGCAGCGACCAGCTCGATGAGCCGGCCCTGAGCGTTGATGAAGGCGAGCCGCACGGCTTCACCCGGCCAGGCCTGCGCCATGGCCTGGCGGTAGCCCTCCATCTGCGCGAGCAGTTCGGGCTGGCGCTCGGGATGGGCAGCGCTCTTGTAGTCCAGCACCCACCAGTCGCCGCTGTCGCGGCGGCGCACCAGGCGGTCCAGCCGCAGCAGCTCGCCCTGGTGGAAAAGCTCGACCTCGTTGCCCCAGTGGTTGAGCGCCTCCGCATCCCAGGCCCAGGCAGCCTCGCCGCTCACGATGCGTTGGGCCATGGCGAGCACATCGCGCGCCTGGGCCGGGTCGAGCGCGAACTCGCGCGCCACGGCCTGCGTGTGTTCGGGTGCCCAATCGAAACCCTGGGCCGGCGTGGGCCGCCATTCCAGCAGGCGGTGCAGCGCCAGGCCGATGCGGTTGGCGGTGTCGTCCACGGGCGGTGCGACTTCCGCATTCACCACGGAGGCGGTCTCCACAGTCAGAGGAGGCAAGCTCGGCAGGTGGAAGACCTGGGCTTGCACCGAAGGGGGGCCATCGGCGTCGGCCGCGGGCAACGGTGCCTCTAGCGGCGCGGCCAGCGGCTGCAAGCGTGCGTACCAGGTGGTGGTGCCGCGCTTGTGCGGCTCGAAGCTGGAGATCACCAGCCGCGACTCGGCGCGCGTCAGGGCCACATAGAGGGCGTTGAGCTCCTCCAGCGAGCGCGCCTGCTGCTCCTGCTGTAAGGCGTCCACCGCGCAGTCGGGTGGCGATTTTTCGCTGGCCAGAAACACGAAGCGGCGCGGCAGCGGGTCTTCGCCCGGCCAGTCCACCAGCACGCCCATGCTCTCGGGCCGGGCGGAGCCGGAATCGGTGTCGAGCATGAGCACGGTGTGGGCTTCCAGGCCCTTGGCCCCGTGGATGGTGAGCAGGCGCACAGCGCCGGGCGTCTGCACCGCGGTGGCCTTGATGCCACCCGCCTTGAGCGCGCGCACGAAGCGGTACGGGGTGAGGAAGCGGCCGCCATCCTGCGCGAGCGACTGGGTCAGCAGGTCGCGCAGTTGGGCGAGCACGGCGGCGCGCTGGCTCGCGGGCACGGCTTGCGCGAAGCGCGCGAGCACGTCCCCATGGTCGTAGAGGGCGGACAGCGCATCGTGCGGCGGCAAGCTGAGCAGCCAACCCCGGTAGAGCGCGAGGCGCTGCGCGGTGTCCTGGAACTGCGCAGCCTGCGCCGGGGTGGAGGCGGCCGCCGCTTGTTCATCGGAGGGCAAGGCGCCGAAACGCTGCAGCACCTCCCACCACGAAGGCCGAGGGGTTGGTGAGCTCGCGCCATCGGTGCGCGGCGGCGTCCAGCGCTGGCGCAGGCGCGCGAGCTGGGCCAGGTCGTCGTCGCTCCAGCCACACAGCGGCGACTTGAGGGCCCGCGCCAGGCTCAGGTCGTGCCGGGTCGAGACCATGGCGTCCAGCAACGCCACCACGTCCTGCACCGCGGGCGCTTCGCCGAGCTCCAGCTTTTCGGGTTGTTCGCTGGCCAGGCCGCGTCCGAGCAGCGCCTCGTGCATCCGGGCCAGCCGCTCGCGGCGGCGCGACAGCACCATGATGTCGTCGGGCAGCAGGCGCCCGTCGGCCACCTCGGTGGCGATCCAATCGGCGGCCTGCCCGGCTTCCAGCGCGGCCAGGCTGTCTTCGGGCAGCACGCGCGGCGTGGTCAGGCTGTCGCGCCACACGGGCTCGCCATCGTTCCCCGATTGGCTTCGCTCCAGCAGGCTGCGTGGCAGCTGCGGCAGACACAACACCTCGCCTTGCGCGGTGCTTTCGGTGGTGTGGGGACGGTAGTCGCTGCCGTATTCGCCGGCCTGCACCGCCGCCCCCATGGCGGCGTTGAGCGCGTCCACCACCGCAGGCGCACAGCGGCGCGTGTGATCGCAACTGAGCAACGCTCCGGCCAGGCCTTGCACCACGAAGGCCTGCGCCGCCTTGAAGACCTGCGGCTCGGCGCGGCGGAAGCGGTAGATCGATTGTTTGGGGTCACCCACCAGGAACACGCAGGGCGCCTCGCCTGGGCCTGCGCCCGCATAGGCCGAGAGCCAGCCGTAGAGGGCCTGCCATTGCAGCGGGTTGGTGTCCTGGAATTCGTCGATCAGCACGTGGCGCACGCGCGCGTCCAGCCGCTGCTGGAGCCAGCCCGAGAGCTCGGCATCGCCCAGCAGGCGCCGTGCCGCGCCTTCCACGTCGTTCATGTCGACCCAGCCGCGTTCGCGCTTGAAAGCGGCAAAGCTCATGAGCAACACGCGGGCCAGGCGCGAGAGGCGCTGGTGGTGCAACCAGGCGCGGTGCTGGCGCAGGGCTTCGAGCGTTCGCAGCGCCAGTTGCTGCGCGGCGCGCACGGCCTCGATGCCGGCGAGCTTGTCGCTGAACTTGCGCGGCTCGTCCTTCTGCGTGAGCAAGGCCGTGAGCGCACCCGTGCCATCGGCCTGGCCCAGCGCCTGCTCCAGCTCGACGCCCTTGGCGGAGAAGGTCGGCGCGCTCGCGCCCCCCAGGGCCTGCGCGGCTTCGCGCAGCAGCGTGACGGCACGGGCGTCCTGCACCAGCCATTGCACCGGCTCGTCGAAACCCGCGAACTCCGGGTAGCGCCGCGCCATCGGATCGACCGATGCCTCGACCACACCCGCCGCATCGGCCAGCGCGAACTCCACGCGCTTGTCGAGGGTCTTTTTCAGTGCCACCAGCGTCTGGTGGCGGCCGTGCTCGGCCACGCTGGCCATGAAGTCCTCTCGCTCGAGTGGACTGGCGGCGAGCGCCGCGTAGAAACGCGGCCAGACCTGGGCCACCGCGCGCGCGTCGTCTTCGAGCAACTCGTACTGCACCGGCAACTGCAGTTCCTGCAGCACCGACAGCGGCGCTCCGCGCAGCAACGCGGCGAACCAGCTGTGGAAGGTGCGCACCTGCACGGGACGACCCATGGCGGTGACGCGCGCGTACAGGCCTCGGGCCTCGGGCACGCGCCGCCGGGCATCGGTCTCGCTCAGACCACGCGCGCGCAACTCATTGGCCAAGGCGTCGTCGGCCAGCGTGGCCCAACGGCGCAGCTCGGCGTTGAGCCGGTCGCGCATTTCACCGGCCGCCTTCTTGGTGAAAGTGATCGCGAGGATGTCCTGCGGCGCACAGCCGTCGAGCATCGCGCGCAGGATGCGCGAGACCAGCATCCAGGTCTTGCCCGCGCCGGCACAGGCTTCCACGGCAATGCTGCGCGCGGGATCGCAGGCCAGCGCATAGAAGGCTTCGCGCGCGGCGGGCGCGCCGTTGATGCGGTAGGCGGGTGCCGTCATGCGGGCGTCCAGAAATCTTTGCGGCACAGGCCCCGTGCGGCGCAGAAGTCGCACACGCGGCCTTCGCCGAGCGCCGGCATGGGCTGGCCGGCGGCCACGCGCGCCATGTCGTGTGCAAGGCCGGCCTGCAGGTGCTCACGCGCCATCAGCACGTCCGGTTGCTCCACGAGCCAGGTGGGGCCGTCCTTGCCACCGTCGCCGCGTTTGTCGGTGATGCTGAGGTAGGCGGCGCGCAGGTTGTCGTCGGGCAGCAGGGCCGCGTAGAAGGCCAGCTGGGTGTCTTCCAGTGGCTCTTTCACGCGGTCGTGGGTCTTGCTGCGGCTTTCGGTCTTGTAGTCGATCACGAAGGGAATCGGTCCTTCGGGGCTGTGCTGCGCATCGATACGGTCCAGCTTGCCGTAGAGCTTCCAGGGTCCTGCGTTCGCGACGCGTTCGGCCTCGGCCTGGACGAAGCGCGGGCCCGGCCGGTCGTCGGTGGCTTCGAAACCGGCCAGCCAGTCCAGATAGCCCTCGCGCAGCGCGGGCCACACCGCCTGGTAAGGCAGGAAACCGGCCCCACCCTCGCCCGCGTTCAAGCCCATGGCGGTGGCGGTCTCGTCGGCCAGCCGGTCAAGCCAGGCCTGGTCCACGTCGCGTCCCGGGCGGGCGTCGCCGCGCTGCTCATGGAAGGCGCGCAACACCGCGTGCAACCAGTTGCCCATGTCGCGCTGATCCGGCTCGGCTTCGAGCTCGGCGGCCTCGACCAGGCGCAGCTGGCGCAGCGCGAAGAAACGGTAGGGGCAATCGCGCAAGTCCTGGTAGGCGCTGGCCGAGAGCGACTCGGGCAACACATCGCTGGCGGAAGGCGTGGGCCTCGGTTGGGTCGCTGGCGTGAGCGGGCGCAGGTCACGTGGATCCACCCCTGGTTGCACCGGCAACGCCTGTACCCAGGCACTCGGCAGCACGGCCTCGCCGCGCTCCTGCGTGCGCCACAGCAGATCCAGATGCGGCAAGGCGAGCGTGGCCCGCCAGGCACTGGCCGAGGCCTGGGCCAAGGCCTCGCGGGACGACAGGCCCAGCAACTCGCGCTGCGCCGTCGTCCAGTCGCCGGGTGGCTCTGGGCTGGGACTCAGGTGCGTCTCGTCGCAACCCGGCACCACGGTGGCGGCGAAAGGCCGCCCCAGCAGCTGCGCCATGGGCAGAACCACCACGGCCGCGTCGCCCGCGCTGCGGGGCATGAAGCTCGCCCCCTCCAGCACATCGCGCACCCAGGCGGTGAAGGCGCTGAGGGACAGGCGCGCACCACCGCGCGTGGACCCTTCCACCGCCTGGGTCACGCCGGCCAGCTCCATGGCCGCGCCTTCGCCCAGACGCAAGGTCTGCACCAGTTGTTGTCCGGCGGGATCGCTCTCGAACGAGGTCCACAGGCCACAGGCCTTGAGCGCCGCGGCCAGGTCGCCCAGCCACATCGTCAAGGGTCTTCCCACCTGCAAGCCCTCGAGCCAGGCAGGCAGGCCTTCGGGAATCACCGCGGCAAGCCGCTCGTGCTGCAGCGCGGCCTTCCAGCGCGACACACCCGCTTCGCGCGCGAGCTGTTCCAGTTGCTGCACCTGCGCCTCGGGCCAGGCCTTGGCCTGCTTGAGCAGGTCCAGCACATCGTCCATCGAGGCGCGCGCATCGACCGCGCGCAGCACGCTCATGAGTTGTGCGGCCGCGTGGGTGGTGGAGAGCTTCCAACCGGTCTCGTCGCGCACCGACACACCCACACGGTGCAGCATGGCGCTGACGCGCCGGGTGAGCAGTCGGTCGTTGGCCACCAGCGCCACCGGCACGTGTCCGTGGTTGACCTGCGCGATCACACAGGCCGCGGCGCGCTGGGCTTCGTCTTCCGCGTCGCCGCAGGCATGCAGACCCGGCAAACCGCTGGCGCCATCGTCCATTTCGCCGAGCGACAACACCAGCGATTGTTCACCCCAACGCGCGGCCAAGGCCATGGCCAGCGGGTCTTCCTGAAAGCCCTGCAGCACCACCAACAGATCGGCGTGGCCGCCGGGCTGCGCCATCGGTGCCCACAGCACATCGGTGGCATAGGCGGAGGTGCTCACCCAAGTCAGCGCCAGCGTGGCCAACAGCCCCTCCCAGTACAACGAGGAAGCGGCGGGCGCCAGCGACGCGCGCAGCGGTTCGGCCCAGGTCAGCCGTTCCTCGGGCGGCAGCGCGGCGGCCAAAGGAGCCAGCTGTCGCGCGGCCTCCACGAGGCGGCCCACCATGATGGCGCGCAAGGCGGCATCGGCACGCGCGGGTGCCACGCGTTCGATCAGGGCCGCGGCCATCAGGCTGTCGCGTGCCATGTCCATGCTCAGATCGCCCGGACCCGGCAGGAAGGGCCGCAGGCTGGCGGCCCAGTTGCGGCTGGATTCGAAACGCGGGGCAAACCCGCTCGGGTGCGACGCCGCCCAGGCCTTGCGCCCGGCGTCCATCAATTGGGCATAGGACACCAGCACCACCACACGGCTGGCGGGCACGGCACGGTCCTGCATGGCCTGATCGATGTGCGCGATCCAGCGCGCCCATTGGCGCATCGATGGATGGCCCTCTCCCGCGGCCGGCGAACCGGCCTCTCGGATCGAGCTTACAGGCGTCATGGAAATGGGTGTTTCTGTCACAATGATGCGGACCGTGCGCTCAGAGGGTGTGAGAACACCTTGAACTGCTGGCATGTGACCCAAACTGTAACCCCTCCCCGTTCAACGACTTTTAGGATGAATCATGGCCAGCGACCTGATCAAACACGTTTCCGATGCCAGCTTCCAGGCTGATGTGCTGGAGGCCGGAGCGCCGGTGCTGGTGGACTTCTGGGCCGAATGGTGCGGCCCTTGCAAGATGATTGCGCCGATCCTCGATGAAGTGGCCGGCTCGTACAACGGCAAGCTCAAGATCGCCAAGCTCAACGTGGACGACAACCGCGACGTGCCCGCCAAGTTCGGCATCCGCGGCATCCCCACGCTGATGCTGTTCAAGGATGGCCAGCTGGCCGCCACCAAGGTCGGCGCCGTGAGCAAGGCGCAGCTCACCGCCTTCATCGACCAGCAACTGGCCTGATGCCTTGCTGAAGGGTGCCCGGGTGCAACGCCCGGGCACGGTTTCCCCGGCCCCCTATTTCCTGTCATAATTTGCTTCAGCGGGCCTGACAGACGCCCGCCCTTCTTTCCGCGCACCGTCCGCCATCCGGACGCCGGCGCCCCCTCCCCCGGTTTTGACTCAACTCCCTTTCGGAGTGAATTCCATGCACCTTAACGAACTCAAGGCACTGCACGTGTCTGAAGTCCTCAAGCAGGCCGAAGCGCTTGAGATCGAAAACCCTGGCCGCATGCGCAAGCAGGAGCTGATGTTCGCCATCATCAAGAAGCGCGCCAAGGGCGGTGAACTGGTGTATGCGGACGGCGTGCTGGAAGTGCTGCCCGACGGTTTCGGCTTCCTGCGGGCCCCGGACACCAGCTACACGGCGAGCACCGACGACATCTACATCTCGCCCAGCCAGATCCGCCGCTTCAACCTGCACACCGGCGACATGATCGAGGGCGAGGTGCGCATCCCCAAGGACGGCGAACGCTACTTCGCCCTCAACAAGCTCGACAAGATCAACAGCCTGCCCCCCGAGGACAACAAGCACAAGATCATGTTCGAGAACCTGACGCCCCTGTTCCCCAAGGAACAGATGCGACTGGAACGCGACATCAAGAGCGAAGAGAACATCACCGGCCGCGTGATCGACATCATCGCCCCCATCGGCCGCGGCCAGCGCGCGCTGATCGTGGCGCCGCCCAAGAGCGGCAAGACGGTGATGATGCAGCACCTGTGCCACGCCATCACGGCCAACCACCCCGAGGTGGTGCTCATGGTGCTGCTGGTCGACGAGCGCCCCGAGGAAGTGACCGAGATGCAGCGCACCGTGCGCGGCGAGGTCATCGCCTCCACCTTCGACGAACCGGCGGCCCGCCACGTGCACGTGGCCGAGATGGTGATCGAGCGCGCCAAGCGCCTGGTGGAGCTGGGCAAGGACGTCGTGATCATGCTCGACTCCATCACCCGCCTGGCCCGTGCCTACAACAACGTGCTGCCCTCCAGCGGCAAGGTGCTCACCGGCGGCGTGGACGCCAACGCCCTGCAACGGCCCAAGCGCTTCTTCGGCGCGGCCCGCAAGATCGAAGAAGGTGGTTCGCTGACCATCATCGCCACGGCCCTGGTCGACACCGGCAGCCGGATGGACGAAGTGATCTTTGAAGAATTCAAGGGCACCGGCAACTGCGAAATCCACCTGGACCGCCGCCTGTACGAAAAACGCGTGTTCCCCTCGATCCAGCTCAACCGCAGCGGCACGCGCCGCGAGGAATTGCTGCTTCAGCCCGAAATTCTGCAAAAAACCCGCATCCTGCGTCAATTCATGTACAACATGGACGAAATCGAGGCGATGGAGATGGTGCTCAAGAGCATGAAATCGACCAAGAACAACTCCGAATTCTTCGACATGATGCGTCGGGGCGGTTAAGGCTATAATCCAAGGCTTTGCTATTTGCGGCAAGTACAACGAAACGGTTTCGTTGCGGCTGCGGCACCTGAACTGAAAGAAACGCCATGAAAGACGGTATCCACCCCAACTACCGCGAAGTCTGCTTCCAGGACCTCTCCAACGGTTTCAAATTCGTGACCCGCTCCTGCGCGAACACGAAAGAGACCATCAAGATGGAAGACGGCCGCGAGCTGCCGCTGTACAAGCTGGACACCTCCAGCGAGTCGCACCCCTTCTACACCGGCACGCAAAAAAGCGTGGACAACATGGGTGGCCGCGTCGAGCGCTTCCGCAACCGTTACGCCAAGACCGCCAAGTAAGCGGCGTGTGCCCGGGCTTTTCCCGGGTGTCCGCACCTTGCTCAGAAAAGCAGCCCGATCCGGCTGCTTTTTTTTCGCCCCTGTATATTCGCCGCAGTGAACCAGCCCACCCCCGCCATCGTCACTCAGTCGGCCGTGCGCCGTCTGCCGCGGCTCGCGCTCATTCTGTTCTGCGTGGCCTATGTGCTGCCCGGTTTCCTCGGCCGCGAGCCCTGGAAGAACGCCGACGTATCCGCATTTGGCGTGATGCTGGAAATGGCCGCCGGCCACAGCGGCTGGTGGAGTCCCCAGGTGCTGGGTCTGGCGGTCGAAGAAGCCGGTCCCCTGCCCTACTGGCTGGGCGCGGCCTTCATCCGGCTGCTGCCCTTCGTCTCACCCGATTTCGCGGTCCGCATCCCGTTTGCCTTGCTGCTGGCCCTCACGTTGATCTGCACCTGGTACACGGTGTACCACCTGGCACGCCAACCCGCCGCGCAACCGGTGGCCTTCGCCTTCGGTGGCGAAGCACAACCCACCGACTACGCGCGCGCCTTGGCCGATGCAGGCCTGCTGGCACTCATGGCCTGCCTCGGCCTGGCCCAGCTCTCGCACGAAACCACGCCCGACCTGGCCCGCCTGGCCTGGGTGTCGCTGCTGCTGTTCGCGGCGTCGCGGCTCGCGCACGCGGGCAGCCGTCGGCCGCTGCGCAGCGTGTTCGCCTGGGGTGTCGCCGTGCTCGGGCTGGTCTTCAGCGGCGCGCCCTGGATCGCGGTGCTGCTGGCCAGTGGACTGCTTCTGATTCTGTGGCTCTCGCGCCGCACGCCCCCCTCGTCCGTTCCGCAGACCGACTGGTTGCTGGAGACACCTGTCTCGGGGCGCGACCCGCTGCTGTCGGCGGCGCTGTCGCTGGTGGTGGTGTTCGTTGTGGCGATTTACCTCGGTCAAGTGCCCGCCCCTGCCCTGCAAACGCCCTGGGCCGAAGTGCAATGGCGCAGCTGGGGCAAGCTGCTGGTGTGGTTCACCTGGCCCGCCTGGCCGCTGGTGCTCTGGACCTTGTGGCGCTGGCGCCACCAGTTGCTGCGGCCTCATGTGGCGCTGCCCTTGTGGGCGGCGCTGGTGAGCGTCGCGGACAGCGCGCTGTCGGACGAACGGGATCGCGCCTTGCTGTTGGGCCTGCCCGCGCTGGCTTCGCTGGCGGCCTTCGCCCTGCCCACCCTGCGCCGCAGCGTGGCCGCGCTGGTGGACTGGTTCACGCTGGTGTTCTTCTCGGGCTGTGCGCTGGTGATCTGGGTGATCTGGCTGGCCATGCAGACCGGCGTTCCCGCCAAGCCCGCCGCCAACGTCGCCCGCCTGGCGCCCGGGTTCGTGCCCGAGTTCTCCTTCCTGCTTTTCGCCGCCGGTGCGATCGCGACGGCCGCCTGGCTCTGGCTCGTGGCCTGGCGCGTCGGCCGGCACCGCCAGGCGCTGTGGAAGAGCCTGGTGCTGCCCGCGGCCGGCAGCACGTTGTGCTGGCTGTTGTTGATGACGCTCTGGCTGCCTCTGCTGGATTTCGGCCGCAGCTACGGTCCGATCTCGCGGAGCATCGCGCGCCTGGTCTCGCCCCAGAGTTGTGTGCTGGTCGATGGCCTGAGCCAGGCGCAGATCGCGGCCTTGCAGTACCACGGCCGCCTGGAGTTGGTGCGCACAGGTGCCTCGGATGAAAACCGGTGCCGCAGCCTGGTGGTGGATCCCGAGAACCAACGCTCACTGGACCAGCGCGTCGACCTCACACAATGGGCTTTCAAGGCCACGGTGCGTCGGCTGACCGACAACAAGGAAAGCCTGCTGGTCTACCAGCGCGTCAGCCGCTGACGCGCTCGCGCACCCGCGACGGGGGCAAGGCAATCGCGAAAGTCGAGCCTTCGCCCAGGACACTCTGCACCTCGATGTGGCCGCCATGGCGCTGCGCCACGTGCTTGACGATGGCCAGCCCCAGGCCGGTGCCGCCGGTTTCCCGCGAACGGCTGCGGTCCACGCGGTAGAAGCGCTCGGTCAGGCGCGGCAGGTGTTCTGCGGCCACGCCCGGCCCCGTGTCGTTGACGAAGAACTCCACCCAACCGTCCGCACGCCGCCGCCAGCCCGAGCGGATGCGTCCGCCGCCCGGCGTGTAGCGCACCGCATTGCTCATCAGGTTCGACATCGCGCTCAGCAACTCCGTGCGGGCACCCGAGACCCAGAGATCGGGGCCATCCAACGGTTCGATGTCGTGCGGCGTGGCGGCAATCGCGTGCGTCAGCCCCCTCGCCTCGGCCACCACGTGGTTCAGCAGCTCGTCGGCATCGATCCACTCGCCCGGCCCGGGTGCGGGACTGCCTTCGAGCCGGGAGAGGGTCAGCAAATCGCTCACCAGGGTCTGCATGCGGTGGGCCTGCTGGCTCATGAGATCGAGGTAACGCGTGCGGTCCGCCTCTTCCAGCGGGATGCTCTGCATGGTCTCCACGAAGCCGCTGAGCACCGTGAGCGGCGTGCGGATCTCGTGCGACACGTTCGCCACGAAGTCGCGCCGCATCGTCTCGGCCAGCTGCACGGCGGTCACATCGCGCGTGATCATCAGCTTGCGCTTCTTGCCATAGGGGTGGATCTGCAGCGAAATCTTGGTGGGCTGCGACGGCCGTGGGCCAGGCCCGTCGATCTGGATCTCGTGGCCGAAATCGCCTCCCGCCAGGTAAGCGGTGAAGGCCGGGTTGCGCACCAGATTCCTCACGTACTGACCGAGATCGCGCTGGGGGTCGAAGCCGAGGTGGTTGGCGGCGGTGAGGTTGGACCACTCGATGCGTCCGGAAGAATCGAGCAGCACCACGCCATTGGGCGAAGCCTGGATGGCGGCCAGGAAATCTTCCAGGCGCGCGTCGCTGCTCTGCGCCTTTTTCTCCAGCTTCTTGATGACCTTGCGGCAGCGCTCCACGAGCTCGCCCCATGCGCCGCTGAGATTGGGGGCCCGGGTCGCCTCGCCCTTGTTGAGCCAGCGCATCACGCGCCGTGCCCTCAGGCCATCCACGAAAGACCACACCAGAGCGCCCACGAGGCCGCCAGCGAAGGTGATACCGGGCGACTCATGGGCCCAGCCCCAGACCGCTCCCAGGGCGACCAGGAGCAGCAATTCAATGGCACGACGGGTCATGCGGCCGGGATCGGGGCGCCTTGAGCCGGTTTTCCGGTGTGATTCATCGCCGTGAGGCGGTAGCCCGCGCCGCGCACCGTTTCCACCATGCCGGACGCTTCACCCAATGACTCTCTCAATCGCTTGACGTGCACGTCCACGGTACGCTCCTCGATGAACACATGGTCTCCCCAGACCTTGTCGAGCAGCGTACCACGGGTGTGCACCCGCTCGGCGTGTTTCATCAGGTAGTGCAGCAGCTTGAATTCCGTGGGCCCGACCTTGAGTTCCACACCCCGGAAGGTCACGCGGTAGGTGGCGGCATCCAGCGCCAGTTCACCCACCTGCACCGAGTCGTTCACGATCTCGGGGGCCCGGCGGCGCAGCACGGCGCGGATGCGCGCGAGCAGCTCCTGGGTGGAGAAGGGCTTGGTGATGTAGTCATCGGCACCGGCATCCAGGCCCTGCACCTTGTCGCTCTCGTCGCTGCGCGCGGTGAGCATGAGGATGGGCACGGTCTTGGTGCGTTCGTTCTTGCGCCACTGGCGCGCCAGCACGGCGCCGCTTTCGCCAGGCAACATCCAGTCGAGCAGGATCACGTCGGGCAGCACCGCATCCACCTCGCGCTGGGCAGCGGCGCCATCGAACACCACAGTGGGCGCGAACCCGTTGTGGCGCAGGTTGACCGCGATCAGTTCGGCGATGGAGGGTTCGTCCTCGACCACGAGAACGCGTGGCAGCTTTCTCATCCGACCACCGACTCCACGGCCGACATGGGCACGTGCCGCACGTCTTCACCCTTGACGATGAAGATGATCTGTTCCGCGATGTTCTTGGCATGGTCGCCCACACGCTCGATCGACTTGGCCAGGAACAGCAGATCCAGGCTGGGCGAGATGGTGCGGGGGTCTTCCATCATGTAGGTGATGAGCTTGCGCAGGAAGCCGTTGTACTCGTGGTCGATCGCGTCGTCGCCCTTGATGATGGCCACCGCCATGGCGGTGTCGAGGCGCGCGAACGAATCGAGCGACTTGCGCAGCAGCGCGGCGGCCAGGTCGGCGGCCATGCGCAGCTCCGAGCTTGGCAGGTTGCGCGGCGAGCCATTCTGGATGATGGACTTGACCATGCGGGCGATGCGGGCCACCTCGTCACCGGCACGCTCCAGGTTCTGCGTGGTGCGGGAAATGGCCATCAGGAAACGCAGGTCGCGGGCGGTGGGCTGGCGACGGCCGATGGTGGAGATGATCTCGTGATCGATCTGCACTTCCATCTGGTTGATGCGGTTTTCGTTCTCCATCACCTGCTCGGCCGATTCCAGGCTCATGTGGATCAGCGCATAGACCGCCTGGTGCAGCTGGGACTCGACCAGGCCGCCCATTTCGAGCACGTGCGTGGAAATGGAGTTCAGCTCGGCGTCGAACTGGCTGGAGATGTGTTTGTCGGTCATGTAGGGCCTCCTTGGGTCGCTGAATGAGCGGGCTCAGCCGAAACGGCCCGTGATGTAGTCTTCCGTCTCCGTCTTGTTCGGCTTGAAGAAGATCTGCTCGGTCGAACCGAATTCGATCAGCTCGCCCAGGTACATGTAGGCGGTGTAATCGCTGCAGCGGGCAGCCTGCTGCATGTTGTGCGTGACGATGGCGATGGTGTAGTCCTGCTTGAGCTCGTGCACCAATTCTTCCACCTTGCCGGTGGAGATCGGATCCAGCGCGGACGTGGGTTCGTCGAGCAGCAGCACCGAGGGCTTCACGGCCACGCTGCGCGCGATGCACAGGCGTTGCTGCTGGCCGCCGGAGAGCGACAGGCCGCTCTGGTTGAGCTTGTCCTTGACCTCGTTCCAAAGGGCCGCCTTGGACAGCGCCCATTCCACCCGATCGTCCATCTCGCCGCGGCTGAGATCTTCGTACAGCTTCACGCCGAAGGCGATGTTGTCGTAGATCGACATCGGGAACGGCGTGGGCTTCTGGAACACCATGCCGATGCGCGCGCGCAGCAGGTTGATGTCCTGCTTGGAGTCCAGGATGTTCTGGCCGTAGAAATTGATTTCGCCCTCGGCGCGCTGGCCGGGGTACAGGCTGTACATGCGGTTGAGCGTGCGCAGCAGCGTGGACTTGCCGCAACCCGAGGGGCCGATGAAGGCGGTGACCTTGCGCTCCTCGATGTTCATGTTGACGTTCTTCAGGCCCTGGAACTTGCCGTAGAAGAAGTTCAGGTTGCGCAGCTCCAGCGCATTCTTGGCGGTGGCCGTGGCGGCCGAGGCAGTGGCGGTGTTGGGCATGGTCGGTTCCGTGTCGGGTATTCGGTTGTGCGGGGACGGGGCTCAGCCCGCCTTCTTTTCGCGCAGGAAGACCCGCGCCACGATGTTGAGGGCCAGCACCGAGAGGGTGATCAGCAACGCGCCCCCCCAGGCCAGTCGAATCCAGTTGTCGTAAGGGCTCAGGGCGAACTGGAAGATCACCACTGGCAGGTTGGCCATGGGCGCACCCATATCGGTGCTGAAGAACTGGTTGTTCAGGGCGGTGAACAGCAGCGGCGCGGTTTCGCCGCTGATGCGGGCCACGGCCAGCAACAAACCGGTCATCACGCCGCTCTTGGCCGCGCGCAGCGTCACCAGCGTGGCCACTTTCCAGCGCGGCGCGCCCAGGGCGAAAGCCGCTTCGCGCAGGCTGCCCGGCACCAGGCGCAGCATGTTCTCGGTGGTGCGAACCACCACAGGCACCGCGATCAGCGACAGCGCCAGGCTGCCGGCCCAGCCGGAGAAGTTGCCCAGCGTGGCCACGGCGATGGCGTACACGAACAAGCCCAGCACGATGGAAGGGGCCGACAGCATGATGTCGGTCACGAAACGCGTGAGCTCGGCGGTCTTGCTGGTATCGCCGTACTCGGCCAGGTACACGCCGGCAAAGATGCCGATGGGCGTGGAAACCAGCACCGAGAAGCCCACCATCATCAGGCTGCCGACGATGGCGTTGGCCAGGCCGCCGCCATCCGTGCCCGGCGCCGGCGTGGACTGGGTGAACATGTTCCAGTCCAGCGCGGCCAGGCCGTTGCTGAACAGCACGCTGAGGATCCAGAGCAGCACGAACAGGCCCAGCACCATGGCGCCCATGGACAGGGTCAGGCCGATGGCATTGGCGCGCTGGCGGCGCTTGTAGAGGCGGTGGTTGAATTCCATGGTGTGGTGTCTCAGAGACCTTTGGCCTTTTCAGCGCGCAGCAGCATGATCTTGGCAGCTGACAGCACGATGAAGGTGATGACGAAGAGCAGGAAACCGAGGGCGAACAGGGTAGAGAGGTGGAAGTCGGCCGCTTCACCGAACTCGTTGGCCAGCGTCGAGGCGATCGAGGTGCCGGGCGAGAACAGCGAAGTCGGTAGGCGGTTGGCGTTGCCGATCACGAAGGTCACGGCCATGGTCTCCCCCAGTGCGCGGCCCAGGCCCAGCATGATCCCGCCGATCACGCCTTTTTGCGTGTAGGGCAGCACCACGCGGCGCACCACCTCCCAGGTCGTGCAACCCAGGCCATAGGCCGATTCACGCAGGATGGGCGGCACGATCTCGAACACGTCGCGCATCACCGCGGCAATGAAGGGCAGCACCATGAAGGCCAGCACGATGCCGGCGGCCAGGATGCCGATGCCGTTGGTGGCACCACCGAACAGGGGCCCGATCAGCGGCATCGAGCCCAGCAGGCCTTGCATGCCGGGCTGCACGTAGTCGGCGAACAGGGGTGCGAAGACGAACAGACCGAACATGCCGTAGATGATGGACGGCACGGCCGCCAGCAGCTCAACGGCCGTGCCCAGGGGGCGGCGCAGCCAGACGGGGCAGTTTTCGGTCAGGAAAAGCGCGATGCCGAAGGCCAGGGGAACGGCAATCAGCAAGGCGATGCCGGCGCTGGCCAGCGTGCCCACGATGGCGATCGCGGCGCCGAACTCCTCGTTGACGACGTCCCATTCGACACGCCAGACGAAACCCAGGCCGAACTTCTGGAAAGCCGGCCAGGCATTGACAAACAGGGAAATGATGATGCCCATCAGGGCCACCAGCACCAGCAGCGAGAAGCCCTGGGTGACCCGGTGAAAGAAGATGTCCTCGATGCGTTGCCGTTTGGCAATCGACACCATGCTGGGGTTGCCGGACGCTGCCGGCGCAGATTTCGAACTCATGGTTGTTCCCACGCTCATGTTGACTCCGTATTGTGATCCTGAGAACAACGGGATCCGCCGGCCAGCCCTTTCCAGCCGGCGGATGTCATCGGACAAGTCGGTTGCTGATTACTTCTGGATCTGCGACCAGACCTTGGAACGGATCTCGTTCGTCAGGCTGTCGGGCAGGGCCACGTAGTCCAGGTCGGCGGCCATCTGCTTGCCGCTCTTGAAGGACCAGTCGAAGAACTTCAGCACTTCGGCGGACTGGGCCTTGTCGGTCGGCTGCTTGTACATCAGGATGAACGAGGCGGTGCTGATGGGCCAGCTGTCGGCGCCCTTGGCATCGACCATGGACACGCCCATGCCCGGCACGCTGAACCAGTTCACGCCAGCAGCCGCGGCGGCGAACGACTTGTCGTCCGGGCTCACGTACTTGCCGTCCTTGTTCTGCAGTTGCAGGAAAGGCATGTTGTTCTTCTTGGTGTACGCGTATTCCACGTAACCCAGCGAACCCTTCACACGGGTCACGTTGGCGGCCACGCCTTCGTTGCCCTTGCCGCCGACGGAGGAAGCGGCCGGCCATTTCACGGCGGCGCCCTTGCCCACCTTGTCGGCCCAGTCCTTGCTGACGGTGGACAGGTAGTCGGTGAAGTTGAAGGTGGTGCCCGAGCCGTCCGAGCGGTGGATGACGGTGATGGCCTGGTCAGGCAGCGCTTTGCCGGGGTTCAGGGCGGCCAGCTTGGGGTCGTTCCACTTGGTGATGGTGCCCAGGAACATGTCGGCCAGCACGGGGCCGGTCACGCGCAGTTCGCCCGGCTTGAAGCCTTCGAGGTTGATCACGGGCACCGTGCCACCAATGATGGCGGGGAATTGCACCATGCCGTCTTTGTCGAGGTCTTCACCGGAGACAGGGGCATCGGTAGCACCAAAGGCCACAGTTTTGGCCTTGATCTGGCGGATGCCACCCGAAGAACCGATGGACTGGTAGTTCAGGCCAACGTTGGTTTCTTTCTTGTAGGCCTCAGCCCACTTGCCATAGATCGGGTAGGGGAAAGAAGCGCCTGCGCCGGTGATGTCGGCGGCCAGTGCGGAACCCATGCCAGCGGTCGCCATGGCGGCTGCGGCCACGGTCTTGAGGAAAATTCGTTTGTTGATCATGAAGTGACTCCTAGCGGTTGGGGATTCAGAACAAGGAGGACTTTAGGCAGGCAATATGACATCCATGTGACATCGAACGCTTGTCACACAACAGGCGATCATTCCTGAGACCACCGACAGGCGGCGCTTCACGGCCATGCGTCACAATCCGGGTTTTCCCGCTCAATCCAGCCCCTGGGGCCACCCCTCGGCCCCGCGCCGTCGTCTCGCATGCAAAACGGAACCCTCCTCGCCGCCATCGACCTCGGCTCCAACAGTTTCCGGCTGGAGATCGGCCGTTACCACTCGGGCCACATCGAGCGCATCGAATACCTGAAGGAAACCGTGCGCCAGGGCACCGGGCTGGACGAGGAAAAGAACCTCAGCCAGGCCGCCATGGAGCGCGGCTGGGAGTGCCTGGCACGGTTCGCCGAGCGGCTGCACGGCTTCAAGAAACAGCAGGTCCGGGCCGTGGCCACTCAGACCCTGCGCGAAGCGAAAAACCGCGACGAGTTCCTGCGCAACGCCCAGGCCATCCTGGGGTTCTCGATCGACGTGGTGTCGGGCCATGAAGAAGCCCGCCTGATCTACCAGGGCGTGTCCCGCCTGCTGCCCCACTCGGACGAAAAGCGCCTGGTGGTGGACATCGGCGGGCGCTCGACCGAGATGATCCTGGGCCAGGGCTACACGGCGCGCGCCATGGAGTCGTACCGGCTGGGCAGCGTGGCCTGGTCCACGCGTTATTTTCCGCGCGGCCAGTTCACCGCATCGGCCTTCAAGACCGCTGAAGTGGCGGCCAAGGCCGTGATCGACGAGGCGCTGGACAAATTCCCCCCGCCCGAATGGACCATCGCCTACGGTTCCTCGGGTACCGTGGGGGCGGTCGCCGACATGCTGTCGGCCAATGGCTGGGCCTCCGGCGTGGTCACGCGCGCCGGGCTGGACTGGCTGACCGAGCGGATGATCAAGGCCGGCAGCGCCGACCAGTTGCGCCTCGAGGGCCTGAAAGACGACCGGCGCCCAGTGATCGGTGGCGGCGTGAGCGTGCTGCGCGCCATCTTCGACCTCTTCGGCATCGAGCAGATGGTGCCGGCCCAGGGCGCGCTGCGCCACGGTGCGCTCTACGACCTGATCGATCGCGACACCGACGGCGGCGACGTGCGCGAGCGCACCGTGCGCTGGCTGGCCCACCGTTTCTCGGCCGACGATGTGCAGGCCCAGCGGGTCAGCGAGGTCAGCACCGCCCTCTTCGCCCAGATCGCGGCGCTCGACGCACAGAACGAGCGCTACTCGCAGAAACTGGCGTGGGCGGCACGCCTGCACGAGATCGGCACGCACATCTCGCACGAACGCTCCCACCACCACGGCGCGTACATCCTGGACAACATGGATGCCCCGGGCTTTTCCCTGCCCGAACTGCACCGCATGAGCCAGCTGGTGATGGGCCAACGCGGCAAGCTGCGCAAACTCGAAGACGCCCTGATGGACGAGCTGTTCGCCAAGCAGCTCATGGCGCTGCGCCTGGCCGTGCTGCTCTGCCACGCGCGCCAGATGCCGGAGTACCAATCGGTCAAGCTGAGCTACAAGTCGCGCGCCTTCAAGCTCTCGACCAACCCGGGATGGGCCAAACGCTACCCGCAGTCGGCCTGGCTGCTGGGGGAAGAGGTGGTGGCCTGGCAGAAGTCGGCCTGGAAGTTCACGGCGGACATCCGGTAGCGCCCACACTGTCACACAGCTGTCACTGTTCCGAGGTAGACGGGAAACGGTATATACGGTTTATACTCCGGCCCCTTTTGTCATCCCCGGAGTGCATTCATGGCCAGTCAGAGCAACAAAACCAGCCCCAAGAAACCCAAGCTGGTGCGCGACAGCTTCACCATCCCCAAGACCGAGTTCGCCGCCATCGACCAGCTCAAGACCCGTGCGATCGCACTGGGCTCCAGCGTCAAGAAAAGCGAACTGCTGCGCGCTGGTTTGATGGTGTTGCAAGGCCTGAACGACGCAGCCTACAAGGTGGCCCTCGCTGCCGTGCCCACGCTCAAGACGGGCCGCCCGACGGTGACCGACAAGCCGGCGGCCACCAAGCCCGCGGCAAAGCCCACCGCCAAAAGGGCCGCGAAACCCGCGACCAAGGCGACTGCCAAGCCGGCCGCACCCGCTGTCGCCCTGCCTGCTGCCAAGGCGGCATCCCCTGCCGCCAAGCCCGTGGCCAAGAAAGCAAGCGCAAAAAAATCGGCCCCCGCACCCAAGGCCGCCGTCAAGCGCCCGGTGGTCCGCCGCGCGGCACCCGCCAAAAAAGCCGTCTGATCAGATCAGCTCGGGCGTCTGCACCGTGACCACCACGGTCTGGCCCACGCCATCGCGCTCGCGGTGGCGCAGCCACCACACGGCGCCCTTCTTCACCGAACAGTCCTCTTCGGTCAGGCCCAGCAGGCGGGCCACCACGCGCCCCAGCGTGGGCTGATGGCCGACCACCACCACCGGCGACTTGCCGTAGGGCCATTGCACCAGCTCCAGCAAGGCCAGCGGGTCGCCGTCGGGTGAGAGGTCGTCGCGCAGCTTGTACTTGCGGCCCAGCGCCAGCACCGTCTCTTCACAGCGCACCGCCGGGCTGCTCCAGATGCGGGCGCCATCGGGCAGTTGCCGATCCAGCCAGGCGGCCATGCGGGTGGCCTGTTTTTCGCCGCGCGGGGTCAGCCGGCGCGCCAGATCCTGGGGATCACCGGGTCGCCCGGTCAATGGCTCGGGGTGGTCGTGCGCCTCGGCATGCCGCCACAGAATCAGGTCCATGGTCCGGTTTTCCATGTCGTCAGCCTTTGCTGCCATACAGGGCCATCAGGCTGGCCTGCGCCGAATGCAAGGTGATGCGGCCCCGGCCGTTGCCGTTGGCCCCGGCCGGCACGTAGCTGCCGTCCGGCCGCAGCAGCCAGGCGTCCTTGGTGTCGTGCAGGTAGGCCTGCAGGCACTCGTCGATGATGCGATGGCGCAGCGCGCTGTCGGTCACGGGCCACGCGAGTTCGATGCGCCGCAGCATGTTGCGGTTCATCCAGTCGGCGCTGGAGAGCCAGAGCTCCTCCACCTCGCCGGTGCGGAAGTAGAACACCCGGGAATGCTCCAGCAGGCGCCCGATCACCGAGCGCACGTGCACGTTGTCGGTGAAGCCCGGCACCTGCGCGGGCAGGATGCAGGCGCCGCGCACGATCAGGTCGATCTTCACACCCTGCTGGGAGGCCACGGCCAACGCACGCGCCATCGGCTCGTCGGTCAGGGCGTTCATCTTCAGAACGATGCGCGCGTCCTGCCCGGCCTTGGCGGCGGCACCTGCGGCCTCCACCTTGTCGAGCATGGCCTTGTGAAGATGGAACGGCGCGATCAGGGCCTTGTTGAGCTTGGGCAGGCGGTTCTGGCTCGCCAGGTGCAGAAAGATCTGCTCCAGGTCGGCGGTGAGCGCGTCATCGGCCGTGAGGTAGCTCAGGTCGGTGTAGAGGCGCGCCGTGCCGGGGTTGTAGTTGCCGGTGGACAGGTGCGCGTAGCGGCGCAGGCCCGTGGCCTCGCGGCGCGTGACCAGCAGCATCTTGGCGTGCGTCTTGAGGCCCACCACGCCATAGACCACCTGGGCACCCACCGACTCCAGCCGTTCGGCGTAGTTGATGTTGGCCTCTTCGTCGAAGCGCGCCTTGAGTTCCACCACCGCCGTCACTTCCTTGCCACGGCGCACGGCTTCGCGCAGCAGGTTCATCAGCTCCGACTTGGCGCCCGTGCGGTAGATGGTCTGCTTGATGGCCAGCACGTCGGGGTCTTCCACCGCTTCGCGCAGGAAGCCCAGCACCGCATCGAAACTCTCGAAGGGCTGGTGGATGAGCACGTCGCCCTGCCGCAGGCGCTCGAAGTACGACTGCCCGGGTGTGAGCTGGGCCGGCCAGCCCGCGCTGTAGGTCTCGAAGCGCAGCGCGGGTGCTTCGACCTGGTCGATCAGCTGGTTCAGCCGCACGAGGTTGACCGGGCCGGGCACGCGGTACAGCGCCCGCTCGGTCAGCGCGAACTGCTCCAGCAGGAAGTTGGAGAGGTGGATCGAGCAGCCGGCCGAGACCTCCAGCCGCAGGGCCTGGCCATAGTGGCGCTGCTGCAAGCCCTTGCGCAAAGCGGTGCGCAGGTTCTTCACCTCTTCCTCGTCCACCGCCAGATCGGAATGGCGGGTGACACGGAACTGGGAAAACTCGGTCACCTGGCGCCCGGGAAACAGGTCGTTCAGGTGCGAACGGATCAGGCTGGAGATGGAGACGAAGTGCGTCTGCTTGGAGCCCTTGACCGGAGGCATGCGGAAGAAGCGCGGCAGGATGCGCGGCACCTTCACGATGGCGATCTCGTTCTCGCGGCCGAAAGCGTCCTTGCCCGTGAGGCGCACGATGAAGTTGAGCGACTTGTTCGCCACCTGCGGGAACGGATGGGCCGGGTCCAGCCCCACCGGCATCAGCAGCGGCTGCACTTCCTTGATGAAGAACTCCTTGACCCAGCGGCGCTGGCGCGGATTGCGCTCGCCGTGCGAGATCAGCTTGATGCCCTTCTTCTCCAGCAGCGGCAGCAACTCGTCGTTGTAGATGGCGTATTGCTGGGCCACCAGCGAATGCACCTTGTCCGAGAGCTGTTCGTAGGACAGCGAGGTGAAGGGGCCGCGCTGTTCGTTGGCCCGCGCCGCCGTCAGGTGGGGCGCCACGCGGACTTCGAAGAACTCGTCCAGGTTGCTGGAGACGATGCTCAGGTAGCGCAGGCGCTCCAGCAACGGCACGTCGGCCCGGCGCGCCCAGTCCATCACGCGTTCGTTGAAGGCGAGGATGCTGTGATCGCGATCGAGGAGGGGTAGCTTCTGATGCAGGGTGTTGCCGCTCATGGATGCCGCTGGAATCGAAGGGTTCGCCTGCTGCCCGCCGCTCCCGGCCGGTGATCCCTGGCGCACCATGTGTCGATTATTCAACGATTGGATGACGTTTGTGTGACAGTACCGTGCCATCCACCTCCTTCATGGCGCGAACCGCGGACCTCGGTCGGCGGGGCCGGGGCAGGACGCTGAGGTGGGACACGAACAGCGTCGCCGCCCGCCCCCATCCGAACTGGAGGGCGCGATCCCGCGCTTCGTGGCGTTTGACCTTGAGCGCGTCCTTCCAGGCCTCGCGCAGATCGTCGCGCAGGGCACCGGCCCCGCTGTTGCCAATCACCTGCAGGGGGCCGTCCACCGGGTAGGCGGCCACCGGCACGCCACAAGCCATGGCCTCGAGCATCACCAGGCCAAAGGTCTCGCTGCGACTGGGAAACACGAACACGTCCGCCGCGGCGTACACCTGCGCCAGCTCATGGCGGGGCAGCACCCCGAGCCAATGCACATTCGGGTAGCGCTGGCGCAACGCCGAGGTCAACGGCCCCACACCGCACACCACCTTGCTGCCCGGCAGGTCCATGCGCAGGAAGGCATCGATGTTCTTCTCGTAGGACAGGCGGCCCACGAACAGGCTGACGGGGTGCGCCAGCGGCCCCAGCGGCGCATAGCTGGTGGGAGGGTCCGTCAGCGAAAAAAGGCGCGTGTCCACGCCGTGCGTCCAGGCGCGCAATTGGCCAAAACCCCGCGCCTTGAGCATGTCGAGCACGCCCTGCGTGGGCACCATCACGCCGCTGCTGGGGCGGTGAAAGCGGCGACACAGCGCGTACCCCCACGACACGGGGACGCCCAGGGCCGCGTGCAGGATCTCGGGAAACTTGGTGTGGAAGGCGGTGGTGAACGCCAGTTTGCGGCGCAGGCAATGGCGCCGCGCGGCCCAGCCCAGCGGGCCTTCGGTGGCGATGTGGATCGCGTCCGGTTCGGCCGCGTTGATCAATTCGCGCATGCGGCGGCCGGGAAACAGCGCGACGTCGATGCCTGCATAACCAGGGCAAGGCCGCGTGCGGAACTGGCCCGGGTGGATCACCACCACCTCGTGGTCGCTGGCCTGCAGCTGCCGCGCCAGTTCCACAAGCGTGGTCACCACGCCGTTGACCTGGGGTTGCCAGGCGTCGGTCACGATCAGGATTTTCATGCGATGCGTCTCCCCCTGGCGCAAGCCGACTCAGGACGGTTGGCCCTCGGTCTGCGGTTCTGGCGACCGCTCCTCGTGGGACAGCGGCGTTGTGGCCTGCTCGCTCCAGTGCACCAGCTCGAGGCGGCCATCCAGATGCTCCACCAGCGCGGTCAGGCTCTCCACCCAGTCACCGTCGTTGCAGTACAGCGTGCCGTCGATGTGCCGCATTTCCGCCCGGTGGATGTGGCCGCAGACGACGCCCTGGTAGCCGCGCGAGCGGGCTTCGGCCGCCACCGCGCGCTCGAAGTCGGTCACGTAGTTCAGCGCGCTCTTGACCTTGTGCTTGAGGTACTGCGAGAGCGACCAGTAGGGCAGGCCCAGGCGCGCGCGCAGCGAATTGAGGTGGCGGTTCAGGCGCAGCGTGAGTTCGTAGGCGTTGTCGCCCAGGTAGGCCAGCCACTTGGCGCACTGGATCACGCCGTCGAAGTGGTCGCCGTGCACCACCCACAGGCGCTGGCCGTCGGCCGTGGTGTGCACGGCCTCGTTCGCGACCTCGATGCCGCCGAAGTTGTGGCCGTCGAACTGGCGCGCGAATTCGTCGTGGTTGCCCGGCACGAACACCACGCGGCAGCCCTTGCGCGAGCGCCGCAGCAGCTTCTGCACCACGTCGTTGTGCGCCTGCGGCCAATACCATTTGCGGCGCAGTTGCCAGCCGTCGATGATGTCGCCCACCAAGTACAGGGTGTGGCTGGGGTGGTGCTTGAGGAAATCGAGCAGCGGCCGCGCCTGGCAACCCGCGGTGCCCAGGTGCAGGTCGGAAATGAAAACGGCCCGGTAGCGGGCACGTTCGGAAGGCTCCTGAGCGTCATCGTCGCTGCCGCCACCGGCGGCCCAGACGCCGCCCGCCTGCGGCAGGCCGGACTTCACCGCCCAACCGCCCAGAACGTCGAGCGCGGCTCGCATCAGGCCCCCAGGAAATGCTTGCGGTAGCGCGCCGGCAGGTCCGAGATGCGCATCAGCATGGGCAGATCGGCCGCGTTGAAGTCCGGGTCCCAGGCGGGAGGGCCCAGCACCTTGGCGCCCAGGCGCAGGTAGCCCTTGATCAGCGCGGGCGGCTCCACGTCGAGTGTGTCGTCGAGCTGCTCGATCGGCAGTGGCAGGCGGGGCCGCACGTGGCAGTCGATGGGGGCCAGGTGCGTCGCCTTCACCTGCCGCCAGATGCTGGCCGCCGCATGGCCCCCGCCCACCATGCCGTGCGGGCCTTCGTGCTGCATCGGGATGCTGGCGCAGCCGATCATGGTATCGAGCTGGTTGCGCACCATGAACTCGGCCAGCGCGCCCCACAGTGCCATGATCACGCCACCATGGCGGTGATCGGGGTGCACGCAGCTGCGGCCCAGTTCGACCATGCGCTCGCGCACGGCGCGCAGGCGGGTCAGGTCGAATTCGGTGTCGCTGTAGGTGCTGCCCACGCGCTTGGCCTGGGCCGGGGTCAGCACGCGGTAGGTGCCGATCACGCGCTGGGTGGTGGCATCGCGCACCAGCAGGTGTTCGCAGAAATCGTCGAACAGGTCCACGTCGTGGCCGGGCACCTGCTGCGGCAGGCGCGCGCCCATTTCGGTGGCGAACACGTCGAACCTCAGCCTTTGCGCTTCACGAACCTCGTCCAGATGCCGCGCCCAGGAGACGGCGATGCCACCGCTGACGGGCTGCGGCGCTGGCGAGAAAATCGGGCGGGGATGAAGTGACCCCCGTGGCAACGAGACCGGCGAAAGGTCCAGCGTGGGGGTGGGCAGTTCTTTCATGGCGGGCTCCTGGGTCAGTGCGCCCACCGGGGGCGCGGAGTTGAGTGAAGCTGTGGTCATGAACAGGCAGTGTGCGAACCACGGGTGTCTCCCGCATGGCAATCGCATGAAGTTTTGGTGACAACGGCCCACCCCCAGGGGGCCTGCCAGAATACGAAGCTGTGAATCCCAACCC
>NZ_JBYTAE010000011.1:0-78836 GCF_058787875.1 Hydrogenophaga sp. FW305-3-2-15-A-LB1
GGGCATTGGAGGGGCGGGCCGGACCTACTGAAGACCGCCGGGCGCGGTGGCCGAGCCGTCGGAAATGCGTTCGCAATAGGCGATCAAGTCGTCCAGTTCGCACGACTTGTCGAACACCCGGTCCGCCCCCAGCAACGCGCAGCGCTTGCGGATATCGGGTGTGGCGTAATTGGTGAGCACCACCCGGCGCGCCGGCACATTCGACTCCTGGGCGGCTTTCAGCACACCCAGGCCCGAGCCGGTGACCAGGAAGATGTCGATGATCATGAGGTCGAACCGATCCCCCTGTTGCAGCCAGTGCACGGCCGTCTCTTCGTCGCTGGCGTGCCCGACCACTTCCACATTGGCCAGCTCTTCCAGCGTGGACACCAGGTTCTCATAGATGACCTTGTTGTCCTCGACGATGTAGGTTCTGAGCGGCGACATGGGGCAGGCGGGCGTGAGCGTTCCAAGGATATCCGGTGCGGGCGAATGGCATCCAGGATGCCTTCACGCACAAACGCGGCCATCTTGCCGCGCCTGTGCGTTCCCGCGCCTTCACGGCCGCTGATTTTCGTGTAGGCGGAATCCTACACGCGGCGGCCGTCGCTCGCGGTCAGCGGACCGCGATGTCGTTCTTGACGGATTTCACCCCGTTGACTTCACGCGCCAGGCGCTCGGCCGCGCTCTTTTCACCGGCGGACTTGGCAAAACCCGAGAGCTGCACCGTGCCGTTGAGGGTTTCCACATGGATGGAGGTGGCGGCCACGACCGGATCCTTGGCGTAGGCGGCCTTCACCCGGGTGGTGATGGTGGCGTCGTCGACGTAGGCGCCGACGGTCTGTTGATCGCGGGCCACGGCACAGCCGGTGATCTGAACGACGGCGGTGGCGGCGGCAATGGCCAGCAGGGTGTGTGACAGTTTCATGGGATTCTCCTCGGGGTTGGGTTCTTGGAGCGACCGGCGAGCCCCTGTGGACGGGGCCCGCCGGTGGCGGTGGTGGTCATTTGAAATTCAGAGAGAGATGGGTCTGGGGGCTGGTCAGCCCTTGGCCTCGACGGTCAGGCGGTTTTCCACCTTCACCACGCCTTCGACGGCAGCGGCCAGGACGGTCGCGCGATCTCGGGCGGCGGGGTCGGGTGCGGTGCCCTTGAGTTCCACGTGGCCATTGGTGGTGTCCACGTTGATCTTGAGCGCACTCAGTTGCGAGTCGCCGGCCAGGGCGGCATTCACCTTGGCGGTGATGGCCACGTCGGCGGCGCCCATGGCGATCTTGTCGGCGGCTTCGTTGCCGGCGGCCTTCACGTCCTGAGCGGCGTTGTTGGCATCGGCGCGCAGTTCAGCGCCCGCTGCCTGGGTTTGCTCCACCGTGCTGTCCATGCGCTGGCCCACGGTTTCGTCTTCCTTCTGGCCACAGGCCACGATCAGGCTGGTGGCCATGGCGGCGGCCGCGAGGGCCGCGAGTCGGGTGTTGCGTTTCATGATGTTGTCCTTTCAGATCGCCGGTCAGGCCGACGAAGGTGAATGAAGCAAATTCGCAGGTCAGTGCGGCTTGCGGTCGTTGGGGTTTTCGAACCAGTCGTCGCTGACGCGGCGTTCCCAGTCCGCCACCTGGCGTTCGGCTTCGTCCTTGGCCACGCCGTAGCGCTCCTGGATCTTGCCGGTGAGCTGTTCACGGCGGCCGGCCACGACGTCGAAATCGTCGTCGGTGAGCTTGCCCCACTGCTCGACCATCTTTCCCTTGACTTGTTTCCAGTTGCCTTCGATGCGATCCCAGTTCATGGCGACTCCTTGTGGTTGGGTTGCAGGTACCGGTCAGAAGACCGTGGAGTCACTGTAGGAAATCCGCCGGTTGCCGGATGTCGGGCGGCGGGCCGAGCGTGTGTAGGACATGGCCGATGCGCGGGGCGGGGTTGTAGGAGCCGTCTGACTGCCCCCGGGGAGCCGGCCTGTTAAATTGCTTGCGGCCCCCACCAAAGAGCATCAAGGACACCATGATCAAAGTCGGAATCGTTGACGACCACGCCATCGTGCGGTCGGGCCTGCGCCAGTTCCTGAGCGAACACGTGGACCTGAAAGTGACGGGCGAGGCCAACAACGGCCGTGAGGCCCTCGAACTCGTGCGCGGGGGCGAGGTGGACGTGCTGCTGATGGACATCTCCATGCCCGACCACAGCGGCGTGGACGCGCTGCAGGCCATCAAGGCGCGTTTTCCCGATCTGCCGGTGCTCATCCTCAGCGGCTTTCCCGAGGCCCAGTACGCGACCACGCTGCTGCGCTACGGCGCCAGCGGCTACCTGAACAAGGACTGCGCGCCCGACGACATCGTCACCGCCATCCGCACCGTGGCGCGCGGCCGGCGCTACATCAGCCCGGCCGTGGCCGAGCTGCTGGCCGACAACGCCGCGGGCGATGCCGAGCGCCCGCCGCACGAGCTGCTGTCGGAGCGCGAGCTGCAGGTGTTCCTGCGCCTGGCCAAGGGCGAGACCATCGGCAACATGGCCGAGTCCATGTTCCTGAGCATCAAGACCGTGAGCACCTACCGCACGCGCGTGCTCGAGAAGCTCAAGCTCACGAGCAACAGCGACCTCACCTACTACGCGCTGAAGAACGGCCTGATCCAGTAGGCGGCGCGCGCGCGAAGTGTCGGTGCCGTCCTACGAGACAACGGCGCTCGGGCTTGCAGCTTTCGAGCACCGGTGTCCCTACAGTGAAGGCATCACAACGGTGGTCGTTGTGAACCCACCAAAAGGCCGGACCACCGGCCTCACACAGGAGCCCACCATGCTGCACTACGCCGTGGTTTTCTTTGTCATCGCCCTGATTGCCGCTGTGCTGGGCTTCGGCGGCATCGCCGCCAGCGCGGCCGGCATCGCCAAGCTGCTTTTCGTGGTCTTCCTGGTCATGGCCCTGGTCTCGATCGTGGTCGGCCTGATCCGCAAGCGCTGACGAGCCATTCCGCTCGCTTCACCGCGATGAGGGCCCGACCGGTGTCTGCCGGTCGGGCCTTCGTTTTTTGGCGTCAGCGTTCGCTGCTCACGCGCCAGACCACATTGCCCGCGTCGTCGGCCACGAGCAAGCCGCCGCGCCGGTCGATCGCCACGCCCACCGGCCGGCCCTGGGCCTTGCCATCCGCATTCAGGAAGCCGGTCAGCACATCGACCGGCATGCCGGCGGGGCGGCCCGCCTGGAAGGGCACGAAGATCACCTTGTAGCCGCTGTGCGGCTGGCGGTTCCACGAGCCGTGCTGGCCGATGAACATGCCCTCGCCCACGAACGGCGCGGGCAAGGCGCTGCCACTGGACGAAGCCAGGCCGAGCGACGCGGTGTGCGGGCCCAGCGCGTAGTCGGGTGCGATTGCCGTGGCCACCAGCGCGGGTTGCGGCGGCTGCACGCGCGCGTCCACATGCTGGCCATGGTAGCTGTAGGGCCAGCCGTAGAAGCCGCCGTCGCGCACCGAGGTGAGGTAGTCGGGCACCAAGTCGCTGCCGAGCTCGTCGCGCTCGTTCACCACGGTCCACAGCGTGCGGCCCGAGGCGTCCCAGGCCATGCCCACGGGGTTGCGCAGGCCGGTGGCGAAGAGGCGGTGCGCGCCCGTGGCCACATCCACCTGCCAGATCGCGGCGCGGCCTTCTTCGGCGGCCATGCCGCGCTCGCCCACGTTGCTGTTGGAGCCCACGCTCACGTAGAGCCGCTGCCCGTCGGGGCTGGCGATCAGGCCCTTGGTCCAGTGGTGGTTGATGCCGGCCGGCAGGGCCACCAGCGGGGTGCCGGGCGCGCCGATGGTGGTGTCGCCCGTGCGGTACGGAAAGCCGAGCACCGCGTCGGCGTTCGCCACGAACAGGCGCTCGCCCACCAGGGCCATGCCGAAAGGTGAGTGCAGGCCGCTGAGCAGCACCGAGCGGAACTCGGCCACGCCGTCGCCGTCGGCATCGCGCAGCAAGGTGACGCGGTTCGCGCTGGGCACGGCCGCGCCCGCGCGCTTCATGAACAGGCCGGTGACCCAGGCCTTGAAACCGCCCCCGCTGCCTTCCGGCTTGGGGGGCGCGGCAGACTCGGCCACCAGCACGTCGCCGTTGGGCAGCACCAGCAGCCAGCGCGGGTGCGCCAGGTCGCGCGCGAAGGCCGTCACGCGCGTGCCCGGCGCGGGGGTGGGCGCTGCACCACTGGGCCAGCCGACGACGGGCGCCACGTTCACCGTGGGGATCAGGGTCTTGTTCGGTGCCGGCAGGACCGGGTTCGGGCCCGTGCCCTCGGCCACGCTGTGGCGGGCCGATTCGGCGCAGGCGCCGAGCGCCAGCAGCGCGGTCAGGCCCACGGCGGTGCGGGCGCGCCAGTTCGGCGGAGGAAGCAGGTTGGGCCGGGGCATGGGGTTCTTCGTGGCGGGTGGGTTTCCACGGTAGGACCTGTGCCCGGCCCGGTCTGTTCGCCAGCGCACGCGCCGTGCTCAGCGCGCGCGGGCGTCCTCCCGCCAGAGCGGGCGCAAGGCCCACAGCCCCAGCGCGGGCCCGACCGCCAGCCAGGGCAGCAGCGCGCCCAGCGGCACGTGTTCGGCCAGGGACACGAACAGCAGGATGCTCGCGATGGAGATCGCGAAGCCGATGCTGTTGGTGAGCGTGAGCACGCTGCCCACGGCCTGCGGTGGTGCATTGCGAGCGGTCAGCGTGGAGAACTGCGGCGAGTCGCCCGAAACGGTGATGCCCCAGAGCAGCAGCCAGCCGATGAACAGCGGGGTCGGCGCGCCCAGGGCCCAGGGCGCGGCGAGGCAGCAGGCGCCGCTGAGCGCGAGTTGCGTGCCCGCCACCCGCGCGCTGCCCCAGCGCGGCGCGAGCCAGCCCCCGCCCGCGCAGCCGATGGCGCCCGCGCCCAGCACGAGGAACGCGGTCCAGGAAAGCCCCGTGCCCTCGAAGCGCGTGGCCAGCACCAGCGGCACCATCACCCACATGGTGTAGAGCTCCCACATGTGGCCGAAGTAACCGAGCACCGAGCTGCGCACGCGCGCATCCGTCCACAGCGTGGCCAGGGCGCGCCATTGCAGCGTGGTCACGCGCTGGGCTGCGCCGGGCGGGTCGCTGGTGCCGAAGAACAGCAGCAGGCCGCCCGCGGCGGCCAGCGCCGCCACGCCCAGCATGAGCGTGGGCCAGGGCAGGGCGCCGCTGAGCGCGCGCAGCGCGTGCGCGCTGGCCGAGCCCAGCACCAGCGCCCCGATGAGCAGGCCCAGCGCACCGCCCAGGCCGCGCGTGTACCACTGCGCCGCGATCTTCATGCCCACCGGGTAGATCCCGGCCAGGAAAAAACCGGTGGCGAAGCGCCAGACCAGCAAGGCGGTGTGGTCGCGAACCATCCACCAGGCCCCCACGGTGCAGGCCGCACCGGCCAGCGAGCACACCAGGAACACGAGGCGCGGCGCGAACCGATCGGCGATGGCCAGCAGCGCGAACACCAGCGTGCCGGCGATGAAGCCGAACTGCAGCGCCGAGGTGAGCGTGCCCACCGCGCTGGTGGGCCAGCCCAGCTCGCGCTGCAGGTCGGGCATGACGGCGTTGACCGCGAACCAGAGCGAGGTGCCCAGGAACTGGGCCAGCACCAGCACGGGCAGGATGTGGCGGGGCACGGAGGTGTTCATGCCGGCCTCAGCGCCGCAGCTGTGTGAAAGCCTCGAACTCCCAGCTGCGCATCGCCAGCACCAGCGTGTAGCCCTCGCGGTCCTTCTCGCTGAGCTTCTGGTCGGTCTGGTGCTGCTGCGCGAAGTCCTGCGCGACGCGCTGCAGGCGCTCCAGGAAGGCCGGCGCCAGCGTGCGGCTGACCGATCCGTGCACCAGCATCACGCCTTCGCCGCTGCCGTCGAAGCCGCCGGCGAAATAGTCCAGCAGCGCGTGCTCGCGGAAGTAGTTCATCACCGGGCCATGAGGGCGCCAGCGGAAGGTCTTGGCCAGCTTGAGGCGGTAGCGGTTGAGCGGGCGCAGCTCGATGATGCCGATGCGGTCGAGCTGCACCAGGTACTTCACGCACTCGGCCTCGCTCAGCCGGTACTGCGCGGTCATCTGCTCCAGCGTCCACTGGCTGAGCACGCAGATGGCGACGAGCAGCAGCTTCTTGTCGGCCACCACCGCGCGTTCCTGGTCCTGCGACATCTCGCGCAGCAGGGGCTGGGTGTCGGCCACGCGCCGCGACAGCTCCGCGAAATCCAGCTTCAGGGCGCGGCAGATCTCGTCCACGCGCGAGAGCGACATGTCGCCGCCGGCCAGCATGCGCTTGACGCTGGACTCCGCCATGCCGATGGCCTGCGCCAGGTCGGCGTAGGTCATCTGCGCGGCCTTCAGTTCCTTCTTGAGCGCGAGAACGAGGTCGGTGGTGGTGCTCATGGGGTGTCCGGTATCGAGATGCGGTACTTGGGGTTTGGTCTGGATCGACTGTATCGGAAGACGATGCCCGATGGGGTGGGGAGCATGACACTGCGCCGTGCGGCAGAATCCGCCGCACAAGCCCAACAGGAGGAGATGCACATGAGCCCATCCACCGCCACGTCCGCCGTGGCCCATCCGTCTCACGCCCCGGCCCACGAAGGCGGCCAGTTCGCGCTGCTGGGCCAGCGCCGCTTTGCGCCGTTTTTCTGGACGCAGTTCCTCGGCGCGGCGAACGACAACCTGTTCAAGTTCGCCTTCACCGTGCTGGTGACCTACCAGCTGCAGGTGGCCTGGCTGCCACCCACCCTGGCCGGGCTGGTGATCGGCGCCCTGTTCATCCTGCCTTTCCTGCTGTTCTCGGCCACCAGCGGCCAGCTCGCCGACAAGTACGACAAGAAGACGCTGATCGTCTTCGTGAAGCGGCTGGAGGTGCTCATCATGGCCCTGGCCGCGTGGGCCTTCTTCAGCACGAACATCGTGCTGCTGCTGGCCTGCACCTTCCTCATGGGTCTGCATTCCACGCTGTTCGGCCCGGTGAAGTTCGCCTACCTGCCGCACCACCTGGGCGAGCGCGAGCTCACCGGCGGCAACGGCATGGTGGAGATGGGCACCTTCGTGGCCATCCTGCTGGGCAACCTGGCCGGCGGCCTGATCATCGCCGTGCCCGAGATCGGCGCGCACCATGTGGGCTTCAGCTGCGTGGCGCTGGCCGTGCTCGGGCGGGTGACGGCGCATTACGTGCCCGCCACGCCCGCCACCGACCCGGGCCTGAAGATCAACTGGAACCCCTTCACCGAGACCTGGCGCAACCTGAAACTCGCGCACGGCAACACGGTGGTGTTCCGCTCGGTGCTGGGCATCAGCTGGATGTGGTTCTTCGGCGCGGTCTTCCTGAGCCAGTTCCCCAGCTTCGCCAAGGAGGTGCTGCACGGCAACGAGCAGGTGGCCTCGCTGCTGCTCATCGTATTCTCGGTCGGCATCGGCACCGGCTCGCTGCTGTGCGAGGTGCTCTCGCGCCGGCACGTGGAAATCGGCCTCGTGCCGCTGGGCGCCATCGGCATGAGCGTGTTCGCCATCGACCTGTACTTCGCCTCGCGCGGCCTGCCGCCGGTGGCCAGCCAGGGCGTGGCCGAGTTCATGGCGGTGCCGGGCCACTGGCGCGTGCTGGTCGACCTGACCCTGCTCAGCCTGTTCGCCGGCCTGTACAGCGTGCCCATGTACGCGCTGATCCAGATGCGCAGCCAGCCCACGCACCGCGCGCGCATCATCGCGGCCAACAACATCCTCAACGCGCTGTTCATGATCGCCAGCGCGCTCATCGCGGGCGCCCTGCTCGGCGCGGGCTTCACGATCCCGCAGATGTTCCTGCTGGTGGGCCTGGCCAACGCGGTGGTGGCGTTCTACATCTTCATGCTGGTGCCCGAGTACCTGCTGCGTTTCGTGGCCTGGGTGGCCTCGCGCTGCGTGTACCGCTTCAAGGTCACGGGCGACATGCACATCCCCACCGACGGCGCGGCCGTGATCGTCTGCAACCACGTGAGCTTTGTCGATGCGGTGCTGCTCATGGCCGCGAGCCCGCGCCCGATCCGCTTCCTGATGGACCACCGCATCTTCCGCGTGCCGGTGCTGGGCGCGCTGTTCCGGCTGGCCAAGGCGATTCCGATCGCGCCGCAGAAGGAAGACGCGGCGGCCTACGAGGCCGCGTTCGACGCCGCCGCCGCCGTGCTGCGCGAGGGCGAGCTGCTGGCCATCTTCCCCGAAGGCGGCATCACGGCCGACGGTCAGCTGCAGCCGTTCAAGGGTGGCGTGATGAAGATCCTCGAACGCGCCGAGGCCGATCGTCTGCAGGTGCCGGTGATCCCGATGGCGCTGACCAACCTCTGGGGTTCCTTCTTCAGCCGGGTCGAGGTGCGCCACGGCGAGAAGACCGCCATGGTGCGCCCGTTCCGGCGCGGCCTGTTCAACCGCGTCGGGCTGAACGTGGGCGAACCGATGCCGTCTTCGGCCGTGACGCCCGAGGCCTTGCAGGCGCGCGTCGCCCAGCTGCTGCGCTGATGGGTTGATCGGGTATCGAAAATCGATACTCGATCAGCCATTTTTCGATACAGGTCGAGTTTCCCGGGTCTTTCGAGGCGCGCCAGCGGCACCATCGCGGCTCCTCAACAACCCCAAGGGTTTCCACATGGCCTCGAACCGTTCTTCCCTCATCGTGATGCGCGACACCCGTGCCTGGCAACTGCAGGTGTGGGTCTCGTTCGGTGTCGCCGTCTTCCTGTGCGCCACCGGCCTGGCCTGGCTGCCGGGGCAGTCGCTGGACCGCGCGTTCATGGTGATGGGCTACGTGTTCTGTCTCTCGACCGTGTTCGTGCTGTCCAAGGCGGTGCGCGATGGCCAGAAGGCCGCGCTCAGTGGCGAGGCCGAAACGCCGATGTGGCGCATCGTGGTCTGGGGCGGTTTTGCCGTCGCCATGGGCCTGACCGGCTGGGGCCTGATGCGCATGGAGATCAACGACACCTACCGCGCCTACCTGGGCGTGAGCTGGCTCTACCTCGTCACCTCGGCGTTCACGCTGGCCAAGACCCTGCGCGACCGCCACGAGGCCGACCTGAGCGAGGCCCAGATTCGCGGCCGTCAGCAGGCGATGCAGGAACGCGCCGCCGGCACCGCCGAATGAACCGACCCACCCCTTCTTTTCTTTTCCAGCCGGAGTCTTCCATGAACACGTTCAAACTGAAATCGATGTCGCTGCTCGCCAGCGTCTGTCTGGCCTTGTCCCTGGCCAGCGCCCCGGCCCGGGCGCAGAGCGAGGCCTCGGCCGCGCTGTCCCTGCTGCCGGTGGCCTCCGTGGTCGTCACCGCCTCGGCGGGCGCGGCGGCCGTCAGCGTGCTGCCGGTGGCGTTCTCCACCGCCGGCGCGGTGCTGGTGGTGAAGACGGTGGAGAGCACCGCGCGCGGCACGGTCTATGTGCTGGAACGCGCTTCCGACGGCGCCCGCGCCAGCGTGGAGGTCGCCGGGCGCGCGGCCTCGGGTGTGGTGGTCGGCGTGGGCACCGTGGTGGCGGTCAGCGTGATCGGCACCGGCGTGCTGCTCTCGGCGGCCGGCGAGGTGCTGGCCTTCATCCCCAACGAGCTCGGCCGCGCCCTGCTGCACAACGAACGGGTGACGCAATGAAGGCCGCGCTGTGTTTCGCTTGTGGATGCGCTGCCGCGTTGATGCTCACGGCGGTGGCCCACGCCGGCCGCTCCTGCGACCAGAAACCGCTCACCGCGCACACCATCGAGCAGGGCATGGCGCTGGCGCAGCGCACCGCGCAGGCGCTGGACGCCGAGCACGCCCGCAGCGGCGCGCGCGTGGTGGTGTTGGCCCGCGCCGGGCAGGACCTGAGCAAGTACCAGCTGCGCTACTCGCACCTGGGCTGGGCCTACAAGACGGCGCAAGGGCCCTGGCGCGTGCTGCACAAGCTCAACCAGTGCGGCACCGCCACCGGCGACCTGTACCGCCAGGGCCTGGGCGAGTTTTTCCTGGACGACCTGTGGCGCCAGGAAGCCGCCTGGGTGGTGCCGGCACCGGCCCTGCAGGCGCCGCTGTTCGAGCTGTTGAACGACCCCCGGCGCTCGGTGGCCCTGCACGCGCGGCCCTACAACCTGGTGAGCTACGCCTGGGGCCAGCGTTACCAGCAGTCCAACCAGTGGGCGATCGAAACCCTCGCGATGGCGGCCGAAAGCGGTGTCGGCACGCGCGAACAGGCCCAGGCCTGGCTGCGTTTCAAGGGCTACCAGCCGACCACGCTCAAGCTGGGCGCGTTCACGCGGCTCGGCGCGCGCGCCGGCACGGCCAACGTGGCCTTCGACGACCACCCGAACGAGAAGCGGTTTGCCGACCGCATCGAGACCGTGACGGTGGATTCGGTGTTCGAATGGCTCTCTCGCAGCGGCATGGCGTCCGCGCCGCAGGCGCAGGCGTTGTAAAACGGTGCAACTTTCTGGAGGACTGAACATGGGCAAGGCATTGCGTTGGTCGGAGAAGTGGTTCCACCGAGGCCTCTGGCTGGTGGCCTTCGTGTTCGCGTGGTTCCTGGTGGGGCTGGGCAGCACCATCGTGGGCGACCTGCCGCAGGTCGAGCAGCAGCGCACGCTCGACGACTTTCTGGACCCGCAGCGTGCGCCGCAGGTTCGGCAGGTCATCGAGACCGCGCAACGCAGGGCGCGCGAGGCCCAGGACGCGCTCGATCAGGCGCAGCTTCAGCACCAGGCCGCGCAGGCCAACCACCGCGCGGCACGCGACACCTTCGGCAACTGGTTGAATACCCGCCAGGCCACGCAGCGGCCCGAGCAGGACCCGGAACTGATCGAGCGCACGCGGCAGCTCGACGGTTACCGCCAGGCCGAGCGCGAGGCGCTCGCGGCGGTGGAGTCACAACGTCAGGCAGCGCTTGACGCGCGGCAGGTGCAGCAGCGCGCCCAGGATGAACTGCAGCAGATGCAGGAAGACGCGCGCCAGTCCTACGAATCGGCCCAGCGCGCGCAGGAGCTGCGCGTGTTCCTCTACCGCCTGGCGCTCACGCTGCCCCTGCTGGTGGTGGCGGGCTGGCTGTTCGCGAAGCAGCGCAAGAGCACCTACTGGCCCTTCGTCTGGGGCTTCATCTTCTTCGCGCTGTTCGCGTTTTTCGTCGAGCTCGTGCCTTACCTGCCGAGCTACGGCGGTTATGTGCGCTACATCGTGGGCATCGTGCTCACGGTGATTGGGGGGCGCTACGCGATCCAGGCGCTGCAGCGTTACCTCGAGCGCCAGCAGCAGACCGAGGCGCTGCCCGATCGGCAGCGCCGCCAGGAGCTGGACTACGACCTCGCGCAGACCCGCCTGGCCAAGGGCGTGTGCCCGGGCTGCGAGCGCGCGGTGGACCTGAAGGACCCGAAGAACGACTTCTGCCCGCACTGTGGCATGGGCCTGCACAACCACTGCACGGCCTGCCAGGCGCGCAAGAGCGCGTTCGCGCGGTACTGCTACTCGTGTGGTGAACCGGCGGCGCGGGTCGAGGCGCCGGTGGTGGGTGCGCCCGGGGCTTAGCGCACCGTGGGGATTTCGTCGTCGATTGGCGTTTCGGTCTTGAACTGGGCCGCGTCGCGGATGTTCTTCTGCACCGTGACCGAACCGAACAGCGAGAGCAGGAAGGCCATGGCGTAGAAGCCCTTTTCGCTGTTGGCTAGCGTGGCGTTCCACAGGCCCACGGTCAGCAGCAGCACGGCCAGGCCCAGCGACAGCCAGCACAGGCCGTAGTAGATGCCGGTCACGGGAATGCCTTCGAGCCGGTCGCGCACGGACTTCTGCAGCGAGACGGCCGAGAACAGCCCGTACATCAGCAGCGTGAAGTAGTAGCCCTTCTCGTTGAGCTGCATCTGGGCGTTCCACAGGCCCGAGAGGTACGTGATGGCGCCGACCAGCATGGCGGCCCAGGCGGCCGCCACGAAGGCGCCCGTGGGCTTCTGGATGTGTTGTTTGGGCATGGGAATCCTCCTCCTTGGTTTTGGATTCGCCACTGTAGTGGATTCGGCGCCCCGGGCGCCGCCCGCTAGACCCCGCGCGCGCGATCGGTCTTGAACTTCGCCTGGAAGGCGCTGAAGGTGCCGGCGTCCAGCGCCTCGCGCACCTCGCGCATGAGGTTCAGGTAGTAGTGCAGGTTGTGGATGGTGGTCAGCATGGGGCCGAGCATTTCGCCGCAGCGGTCCAGGTGGTGCAGGTAGGCGCGGCTGAAGCCGTCGCGCCCGCCGTCGGCCCAGCTCACGCCGCTCTGGCCCGCGCAGGCGTGGCAGGTGCAGGTGGCGTCCAGCGGCTGGTGGTCGGTCTTGTGGCGCGCGTTGCGGATCTTCAGGTCGCCAAAGCGCGTGAACAGCGTGCCGTTGCGCGCGTTGCGCGTGGGCATGACGCAGTCGAACATGTCCACGCCGTCGGCCACGCCCTGCACCAGGTCTTCGGGCGTGCCCACGCCCATGAGGTAACGCGGCTTGTGCGCTGGCAGTCGGTGCGGCGTGTGCGCCATGATCTGCAGCATCTGTTCCTTGGGCTCGCCCACGCTCACGCCGCCGATGGCGTAACCAGGGAAGTCCATCTCGACCAGTGCGTCCAGCGACTCCTGGCGCAGGTGCTCGAACATGCCGCCCTGCACGATGCCGAACAGCGCGTTGGGGTTCTCCAGCCGCGCGAATTCGTCCTGCGAGCGCTTGGCCCAGCGCAGGCTCATCTCCATGCTCTTGCGCGCCTCGGCCTCGGTGGTGAGGTGGCCGTTGGTCTCGTAGGGCGTGCACTCGTCAAGCTGCATCACGATGTCGCTGTTCAGCCCGGTCTGGATCTGCATGCTGACCTCGGGCGACATGAACAGCTTGTCGCCGTTGACCGGCGAGGCGAAGGTCACGCCTTCTTCGGTGATCTTGCGCATCGCGCCGAGCGACCAGACCTGGAAGCCGCCCGAGTCGGTGAGGATGGGTTTGTGCCATTGCTCGAAGGCGTGCAGGCCGCCGAAGCTTTGCATCACCTCGCGGCCCGGGCGCATCCAGAGGTGGAAGGTGTTGCCCAGGATGATCTGCGCGCCCATGTCGTGCAGGCTTTGTGGCATCACGCCCTTGACGGTGCCGTAGGTGCCCACGGGCATGAAGATGGGGGTCTGCACCACGCCGTGGTTGAGCGTGAGGCGGCCGCGGCGCGCGTGGCTGTTCGGGTCGGTGGTGAGCAGGTCGAACTGGAGCATGGTGGGTCTCTTGGGGGACGGGTGTTCAGGGTGGGCTGGGCGCGATCACGATCACGCTGCGGTTGCGGTCTTCGACGATCCACAGGCGGCCCTCGGCGTCGAGGGTGATGCCGGCGGGGGTGCCCAGCGGGCGCACGCCCACCTGGGCGTGCCAGCCGCTCACCAGGTCTTCGCGCGCACCGCCGGGGCGGCCGTGTTCGTCGAGCCGCCAGGCCACGACGCGGTGGCCGCCCGTGCGGTAGCCATGCCAGACGGCGAGCAGGCGACCGGCGAACGGACCGGTGGTGAGGGTCTGGGGCGCGCTGAGCAGTTGCAGCGGGGCCACGTGCGCCGGCCAGGCCGCGTGGGCCGCCGTGTGCGTGGCGCAGCGTGCCCGGCCTTCGTAGCCGCGCGCCGGCACGGCCTTGCCGCGCGCATCGCTCACGCAGTAGGGCCAGCCGTAGGACGCGCCTTCTTTCAGTTCGTTGAGTTCCTCGGCGGGCAGTGCCGCGTCGGTGTAGTCCACCGAGTTCTCGGCCTGCCACAGGCGCACCGTGCCGTCGCGCGCGCTCGTGCTGGCCAGGCCGAGCGAGTTGCGCAGGCCGGTGGCCAGGGGCTGGAAGCTCTGCAGCGCGAAGTCCGCGCCGCCGAAGCGGGCCACGTAGACCGCGGCGCGCGGCTGCGGGCCGGTGAGTTCGGGGCAGGGTTGAGGCTGCTGCTGGTCGTCGCCCCGGCAGGCGTCGGTGACCGAGCCCAGGTTGACCAGCAGGCGGCCATCGGGCGTGAAGGCCAGTTCCTTGAGCGGGTGCGCGCCGCCGGTGGGCAGGCCGGTGATCACGTCCTGCCGCTGCAGCGCCTCGCCCACCGGCGTGCGCCACACGGTGCCGGCTTCGCCGATGTAGACGCGGCCGTCCGGCCCCAGGGCCAGGCCGTGCGGGCGGTCCAGGCCGCTGGCGAGCACGCGCACGCGCCCGGCCTCGCCGCGCGCGAGGTCGGTGCGCAGCTCCAGCAGGCGGCCTCGGCGCGGCTCCCAGTTGCCCATGTCGATGATCCAGAACCGGTGCGGCGCCACGGCCAGCAGGCGGCGCGGCATGCGCAGGCCATCGCGCGCATCGGCCACCAGGCCCGCGCACCAGCCATCGGGCACCTTCAACGCGATGCCCGGGTGGCCGTCGCAACGGCCCTTGGCCGCATACAGGGGCTGGGCGGCCGGCGCGGCGGGGGGCAGCAACAGGGCGAGCAGGGCCAGGAGCAGAGGGCGCATGGTGAGACGGTTCAGGCGCGGCGCAGCAGCATGGCGTCGCCATAGCTGAAGAAGCGGTAGCGCCCGGCGATGGCGTGGTCGTACAGCGCGCGGATGCGGTCGTAGCCGGCGAAGGCGCTCACCAGCATCATCAGCGTGGACTGCGGCAGGTGGAAGTTGGTCACCATCAGGTCCACCACGCGGAAGCCGAAGCCCGGGGTGATGAAGATGTTGGTGTCGCCCTGGGTCTCGCCCGAGCGCGCCCAGCTTTCCAGCGTGCGCACGGTGGTGGTGCCGACCGCCACCACGCGGCCGCCGCGCGCGCGGCAGTCGGCGATGGCTTGCAGCGTTTCGGGGGGAATGGCGTAGCGCTCGTGGTGCATCACGTGGTCTTCGATGCGCCCGGCCTTCATGGGCGCGAAGGTGCCCGCGCCTACGTGCAGGGTGACGCTGGCGCGGCGCACACCGCGCGCGTCGAGCGCGGCCAGCACGGCCTCGTCGAAGTGCAGGGCGGCGGTGGGCGCGGCCACCGCGCCCGGCACGCGCGCGAACACCGTCTGGTAGCGGCGCTCGTCGTCGGCCTCGTCGGCGTGGGTGATGTAGGGCGGCAGCGGCACGTGGCCGTGGCGCGCCATC
Source organism: Hydrogenophaga sp. FW305-3-2-15-A-LB1 (assembly GCF_058787875.1). Taxonomy (NCBI): domain Bacteria; kingdom Pseudomonadati; phylum Pseudomonadota; class Betaproteobacteria; order Burkholderiales; family Comamonadaceae; genus Hydrogenophaga; species Hydrogenophaga sp. FW305-3-2-15-A-LB1. Next base: position 14,988 of record NZ_JBYTAE010000011.1, read on the forward strand.
AGGTCGTAGGGCGTGTCACCGGCCGGGCCGTGCAGGCGGAAACGGAACAGCTGGCCCTGCTCGTCGGGCCAGCGACCGAGAAAGACCGCGTCGAACCCGCCGCCCTTCAGGCCGCCGGCCATGTGCAGGCGGCCGCCGGGCTGGGGCTTCTTGCTCACGCGCAGGTGGGCCACCACCTCGTGCGCCGTGCCGTCGCTGGCCTCGTGGGGCAGCAGCACGCGCTCGATCAGCATTTCCAGCTGGCCGCCGCTGGCCTTCTGGCCAAAGAGGCGCGCCTTGACGACCTGGGTGTCGTTGAACACCAGCAGGTCGCCGTCGTTCAACAGGGCGGGCAGCTCGCGGAACACGCGGTCCACCGGCGCGGGGCCGGTGCCGTCGAGCAGGCGCGAGGCGCTGCGCTCGGGTGCGGGGTGCTGAGCGATCAGCTCAGGGGGGAGGTGGAAGTCGAAGTCGGCGACGGTGAAGGGGCGCGCGACGGTGTCGGGGAAAGAAGAAGCGGTCATGCTGCTTGAGGGCCGAACAAGGCCCGTGCCAAGTGAAAAGGAGGGGTTGGGAACCGGGCAGAATTGTCCCATGCCCGACGCCACCCCTGCCCGCAAGCCCCTGTCTGCCCCTCAGAAGGCCTTGCACAAGCTCGGGTTGGTGCGCGACATCGACCTGGCCCTGCACCTGCCCCTGCGCTACGAGGACGAGACCCGCATCGTGAGCCTGCGCGGCGCGCGCGATGGTCAGCTGGCGCAGATCGAGGGCACGGTGACGAACAGCGAGATCAGTTTTCGCCCGCGCCGCCAGCTGCTGGTGACGCTGGACGACGGCACCGACACCTGCACGCTGCGTTTCTTCACCTTCTACCCGGCGCACCAGAAGACGCTGGCGGTGGGCGAGCGGGTGCGCGTGCGCGGCGAGCTGCGCGGCGGCTTCCTGGGCTGGACCATGGTGCACCCGGCGTTCCACGCGGCCGGTGGCGAGCTGCCTGACGCGCTCACCCCCGTCTATCCCACCAGCGCGCAGCTGCCGCAGGCCTACCTCCGCAAGGCCGTGGCCAGCGGCCTCAAGCGCGCCGACCTGAGCGAGACGCTGCCGCCCGCGCTGCTGGGCGGCCTGCAGGCCGTGGTGCGCGGCACCTGGACGCTGCGCGACGCGCTGCAGTACCTGCACCACCCGGGGCCGGACGTGTCGCTCGACGCGCTGGAAGACCGCAGCCACCCGGCCTGGCAGCGCCTCAAGGCCGAGGAATTGCTGGCGCAGCAGCTCTCGCAGTTCACGGCCAAGCAGGAGCGCGCCGCCTTGCGCGCGCCCGCCCTGCGTGCCGCGCCGGGCGGGCTGCACGAGCAGCTGCTGGGTGCGCTGCCGTTCGCGCTCACCGCCGCGCAGCGCCGCGTGGGCGAGGAGATCGCGCGCGACCTGCTGCGCCAGGTGCCCATGCACCGGCTGCTGCAGGGCGATGTGGGCTCGGGCAAGACGGTGGTGGCGGCGCTGGCCGCCGCCATCGCCATCGACGCGGGCTGGCAGTGCGCGCTGATGGCGCCGACCGAGATCCTCGCCGAGCAGCACTTCGCCAAGCTCATCGGCTGGCTGGAGCCCTTGCTCGCGCCGCTGGGCAAGCGCGTGGCCTGGCTCACCGGCAGCCAGAAGAAAAAGCAGCGCGGCGAGATGCTGGCCCTGATCGCCAGCGGCGAGGCCGCGCTGGTGGTGGGCACGCACGCCGTCATCCAGGACCAGGTGGTGTTCAAGCACCTCGCGCTGGCCATCATCGACGAGCAGCACCGCTTCGGCGTGGCGCAGCGACTGGCGCTGCGCAGCAAGGTGGGCGTGGCGGAAGACGGCACCGAGCAGGAGCCGCACCTGCTGATGATGACGGCCACACCGATTCCGCGCACGCTCGCGATGAGCTATTACGCCGACCTCGACGTGTCGACCATCGACGAACTGCCGCCCGGGCGCACGCCCATCGTCACCAAGGTGGTGGCCGACAGTCGCCGCGCCGAGGTGATCGAGCGCATCCGCGGCCAGCTCGGGCAGGGCCGGCAGGTCTACTGGGTCTGTCCGCTGATCGAGGAGAGCGAGGCGATCGACCTCTCGAACGCCACAGCCACGCACGCCGAGCTGTCGCAGGCCCTGCCCGGCGTGCTGGTCGGCCTCTTGCATTCGCGCATGCCGGTGGCCGAGAAGAAGGCCGTGATGTCGCTGTTCACCGGTGGGCAGATGGGCGTGCTGGTTTCCACCACCGTGATCGAAGTCGGGGTGGACGTGCCCAACGCCTCGCTGATGGTGATCGAACACGCCGAGCGCTTCGGCCTGTCGCAACTGCACCAGCTGCGTGGGCGCGTGGGGCGCGGCGCGGCGGCCTCGGCCTGTGTGCTGATGTACACGCCGCCCGATGGCGGGCGCCTGGGCGAGACCGCGCGCGAGCGCCTGAAAGCCATGGCCGACACCAGCGACGGCTTCGAGATCGCGCGCCGCGACCTGGAGATCCGGGGCCCGGGCGAGTTCCTCGGTGCGCGCCAGTCGGGTGCGCCGCTGTTGCGCTTTGCCGATCTGGCGACCGACACCCACCTGCTCGACTGGGCGCGCGAGGCCGCGCCGGTGATGCTCACCCAGTACCCGGCGGCGGCGGAAAAACACATCGCGCGCTGGCTCGGCGGCAAGGCCGAGTACCTGAAAGCCTGAGTGAATGGCTGAGGCGCCCTGCACGCCGCGGGCCACGGGCGCAAAATAGCACCCCATGACGCTCACCGAACTCAAGTACATCGTGGCCGTGGCGAGGGAGAAGCACTTCGGCAAGGCCGCCGAGGCCTGCTATGTGTCGCAGCCCACGCTGTCGGTGGCCATCAAGAAGCTGGAAGAGGAACTCGAGCTCAAGATCTTCGAGCGCAACGCCACCGAGATCGCGGTGACGCCGCTGGGCGAGGAGATCGTGCGCCAGGCGCAGACCGTGCTGGAGCAGGCCGCCGCCATCAAGGAGATCGCCAAGCGCGGCAAGGACCCGCTGGCCGGGCCGCTGCGGCTGGGCGTGATCTACACCATCGGCCCCTACCTGCTGCCCGACCTGGTGCGCCACGTCATCGACCGCACGCCGCAGATGCCGCTGATGCTGCAGGAGAACTTCACCGTCAAGCTGCTGGAACAGCTGCGCCTGGGCGAGATCGACTGCGCCATCCTGGCCGAGCCCTTTCCCGACACCAACCTCGCGATCGCGCCGCTGTACGACGAGCCCTTCCTGGCCGCCGTGCCGCACACCCATCCGCTGGCGAAGCAGGAGCACATCACCAACGAAGAGCTCAAGCGCGAGACCATGCTGCTGCTGGGCACCGGCCACTGCTTCCGCGACCACGTGCTGGAGGTCTGCCCTGAGTTCGCGCGCTTCTCGAACGACGCCGAAGGCATCCGCAAGAGCTTCGAAGGTTCCTCGCTGGAGACGATCAAACACATGGTCGCCGCCGGCATGGGCGTGACGCTGGTGCCGCGCCTGTCGGTGCCGTCCTCGGCGCTGGACGGCGCGAGCGCGCCGGGCCAGGACTTCGGCGACTCGTCCTACGTGCGTTACCTGCCGTTCCAGGGCGAGGCGCCCACGCGGCGCGTGGTGCTGGCCTGGCGGCGCAGCTTCACGCGCTACGAGGCCATCGCCGAGCTGCGCAACGCCATCTACGCCTGCGAGCTGCCGGGCGTCAAACGCCTGTCCTAGTTTTTCCTTTCCATTCACCATCCCAAGGAGCACACCATGGCCAAACCCCGAGGCACCGTCACCGCCCCCGCGATCAACATCGGCATCGGCGAGAAGGACCGCGCCGCCATCGCCAAGGGCCTGTCGCAGCTGCTGGCCGACACCTACACGCTGTACCTGACCACGCACAACTTCCACTGGAACGTGACCGGTCCGATGTTCACGTCGTTGCACACCATGTTCATGACGCAGTACACCGAGCTGTGGAACGCGGTCGATCCGGTGGCCGAGCGCATCCGCTCGCTGGGTCACGCGGCGCCGGGCAGCTACGCGCAGTTCGGCAAGCTCAGTTCGGTGCCCGATGTGCCGGCCACGCCGCCCAAGGCGCTGGAGATGGTGCGCATCCTGGTGCAGGGCCACGAGGCGGTGGCGCGCACCGCGCGCCAGCTGTTCCCCGTGGTGGAAAAGGCGGGCGACGAGCCCACCGCCGACCTGCTGACGCAGCGCCTGACGGTGCACGAGCAGACCGCCTGGATGCTGCGCTCGCTGCTCGAGGAGTGATTCGCCTGCCATGGTTGCCGCCACCTCGCCCGCGCCGTCGCGCCTGTCGCTGTACCTCGACCTGATCCGCTGGAACCGGCCCGCGGGCTGGCTGCTGCTGCTCTGGCCTTCGCTGGCCGCGCTGTGGGTGGCCGCGGGCGGTTTCCCGGGCTGGCACCTGCTGGCGGTGTTCGTGCTGGGCACCATCCTCATGCGCAGCGCGGGCTGCTGTGTGAACGACGTGGCCGATCGTGAATTCGACAAGCACGTCAAGCGCACGGCGCAGCGCCCGGTCACCTCGGGCAAGGTCTCGACGCGTGAGGCGCTTGCGGTGGGCGCGGTGCTGGCGCTGGCGGCCTTCGGGCTGGTGCTCACGACCAACACGCTCACGGTGCTGATGTCGTTCGCCGCGCTGGCGATCACGTTGATCTACCCCTATGCCAAGCGCTATGTGTCCATGCCGCAGGCGGTGCTGGGTGTGGCTTTCAGCTTCGGCGTGCCGATGGCGTTCGCGGCGGTGCAGTCGCAGGTGCCGCTGCTGGCCTGGGTGCTGATGGTGGGCAACCTGTTCTGGGTGCTGGCCTACGACACCGAGTACGCGATGGTGGACCGCGACGACGACCTGCGCATCGGCATGAAGACCTCGGCGATCACGCTGGGCCGGGCGGACGTGCCCGCTGTCACGGGTTTCTACCTGGTGTTCCTGGCGATCTGGACGGCCGCGCTCTGGGCGGTGGTGAATCCCTGGGTCTGGGGCGCCATGCTGGTGGTGGCACTGGCCCAGGTGGTCTGGCACTTCGGCCTGATCAAGGAGCGCACGCGCGAGGGCTGCTTCAAGGCCTTCCGGCTCAACCACTGGTTGGGCTTTACCGTGTTTGTGGGCGTGGTGCTCGGGTTGCTTTGAGTTTCGATCGTTGGACCTCGCGGCCGGCGGGCGCGGTGTGCTCTGCTCCGCGGCTGTCCCCCGGCGGCTGGTGCCGCCTCCTCCTTTACGCCGCTGCGCAGAACACACCACGCCCACCGGCGCAGGAGCGGCTTTCTCGTTTGTGACACCCGCTCGCGGATGCGGCGTGCTCTGCGCAGCGGCGTAAAGGGGGAGGCCGGCGCAGCCGGCCGGAGGACAGCCGCGGAGCAGAGTGCGCCGTGTCCGCGAGCAGCGAGAGAAACAACGTAACGTTTACTTCCCGAACTCGCGCCCAAGCTCCTCGGCGCGTGTCTGTGCCGCGAACAGCGCCTCCTCGAACTTCGTCTTCACGCCGGCGGCATCCAGAGACGTGAGCGCGGCGTAGGTCGTGCCCCCCTTCGACGTCACGCGCTCGCGCAGCGTCTGCGGCGGGTCGTCCGAGCGCTGGGCCAGCGTGGCCGCGCCGACGAAGGTGCCCACCGCGAGCTGGTAGGCCACCTCGGGCGGCAAGCCCATGCGGGCACCCGCGTCGCGCATGGCCTCGAGGAAATAGAACACGTAGGCCGGGCCCGAGCCCGAGAGCGCGGTCACGGCGTCCAGCTGGGCCTCCTCGGCCACCCACACCAAGTCGCCAGTGGTCTTCACCACGGCCTCCACCAGCGCGCGGTCGGCGTCGCTGGCGCCCGCGCGGGCGAACAGGCCGGTCATGCCCAGACCGACCAGGGCCGGGGTGTTGGGCATGGCGCGCACGATGCGCTGCGTCTGCAACCAGCCGGCCATGCTCTCGCTGGTGATGCCGGCGGCCACGCTCAGGTGCAACGCCTCCTTCAGGTGCGGCGCGCTGGCCAGCGCGGCTTCCTTGAAGGTCTGCGGCTTCACGGCCCAGACCACCAGGCCCGAGGGCTGGAGCGCGGGGCCGGCCGCCGGCAGCACGCTGACGCCGGGAAACTGCCGCGCGAGCTTGGCGCGCTGTTCGTCCCAGGGCTCGACGATCTGCAAGGCGCTGGCGGGGTGGCCCTGGCGGACCAGGCCGCCGACGATGGCGCTGGCCATGTTGCCGCCGCCGATGAAGGTGATGGTGGGGTGGGTGGAGGTGTTGCTCATCGCGCCATTGTCGCGCGTCGCATCAGGGCGCGACGGTCTGGCGCACGGCGTGTTCCCACTGCGCCATCTTCTCGGCCGCGCGCTCGCGCGAGAGCGTGGGGTGGAAGGTGCGTTCGGCGCGCCATTGTTTCGAGAGTTCGTCCAGCCCGCCATAGACGCCGCTGTGCAGGCCGGCCAGGTAGGCCGCGCCGAGCGCGGTGGTTTCGATCACCGCCGGCCGCACCACGGGAATGCCCAGCAGGTCGGCCTGGATCTGCATCAGCAAATTGTTCGCGCAGGCGCCGCCGTCCACGCGCAGTTCGCTCACCGGCACACCGCCGGCGGCCAGCGCGTCGCGGCTCATGGCGTCGAGCAGGGCCGCGCTCTGGAAGGCGATGCTCTCCAGCGCGGCGCGCGCGATGTGGGCCATGGTGGTGCCGCGCGTGAGGCCGGTGATGCTGCCGCGCGCCTCGGGTTGCCAGTAGGGCGCGCCCAGGCCGGTGAAGGCGGGCACCAGCACCACGCCGCCCGCGTCGGGCACGCTCTCGGCGAGCGACTGCACTTCGCTGCTGGAGGGGATCGCCTTCAGGCCGTCGCGCAGCCACTGCACCACGGCGCCGCCGATGAACACGCTGCCCTCCAGCGCGTACTGCTGTGGCCCGGGTGGTTGGGCGGTGGCGGTGGTGATGAGACCGTTCTCGCTGACCTGGAAACGTTCGCCGGTGTGCATCAGCATGAAGCAGCCGGTGCCGTAGGTGTTCTTGGCCATGCCGGCGGTGAAGCAGGCCTGACCGAAGAGCGCGCTCTGCTGGTCGCCGGCCACGCCGCCGATCTCCAGCGGCGCGCCCAGCCACTCGGCCTTCATGCGGCCGAAGTGCGCGCTGGAGGGCAGGGCCTCGGGCATCAGGCGCTTCGGGATGTCGAGCAGGGCCAGCAGCTCGTCGTCCCACTCGCGCGTGTGCACGTTGAAGAGCATGGTGCGCGAGGCATTGCTCACGTCGGTCACGTGGCGTTCGCCGCCGGTGAGCTGCCAGATCAGCCAGCTGTCCACGGTGCCGAAGGCGAGCTCGCCGCGCTCGGCCTGCTCGCGCGCCCCGGGCACGTGGTCCAGGATCCACTTGAGCTTGGTGCCGGAGAAGTAGGCGTCGATGCGCAGCCCGGTCTTCTGCAGCACGGTGTCGCTCGCGCCGCGCTCGCGCAGTTCGGCGCAGGTGTTCTCGGCGCGCCGGTCCTGCCAGACGATGGCGCTGTACACCGGCTCGCCGGTCTGGCGGTTCCACACCAGTGTGGTCTCGCGCTGGTTGGTGATGCCCACGGCCTGGATCTGGTCGGCGCGCAGCTTCGCCTGCTTCAAGGCCTCGCGCGCGGTCTCCAGCTGCGTCTGCCAGAGGTCGCGCGGGTCGTGCTCGACCCAGCCCGGCTGCGGGTAGATCTGGCGGAACTCGCGCTGCGCCATGGTGACCACGCGGCCCTGGCGGTCGAACACGATGCTGCGCGAGCTGGAGGTGCCCTGGTCGAGGGCGAGCAGGTAGGTCATGGCGTCTTCCGGGAGAACAGTGTTGGTCAGGCGTTGTCGGTGCCGATGCCGGCGCGCACGCATTCGACGTTGGCCTGGGCGAGCAGCTCGTCGAACGGTGGCGGCGGCGCCACGTCGGTGAAGACCACGTCGATGTCGTCCAGCCGCGCGAGCTCGACCATGGCGGGGCGGTTGAACTTGCTGTGGTCGGCGGCCAGCCAGACCTCGCGCGACTGCTCGACGATGGCGCGCGCCACCTTCACCTCGCGGTAGTCGAAGTCGCGCAGCGTGCCATCGGCCTCGATGCCGCTGATGCCGATCAGGCCGATGTCGACCCGGAACTGGCGCATGAAGTCCACCGTGGCCTCGCCCACGATGCCCTGATCGGCGCCGCGCACCAGGCCGCCGGCCACGATCACCTCGCAGTCGGGGTTGGTGCTCATGAGCGAGGCGATGTGCAGGTTGTTGGTGATCACGCGCAGGCCGCGGTGGTGCTGCAGCTCGCGCGCCACGGCCTCGATGGTGGTGCCGATGTTCATGATCAGCGAGCAGCCGTTGGGCACGCGCCGGGCCACGGCGCGGGCGATGCGCGTCTTGGCGTCCGCCTGCATGGCCTGGCGCTGGCGGTAGGCGATGTTCTCGGTGGTCGAACCCGGTTGCCGCACCCCGCCGTGAAAACGCGACAGCAGGCCGGCCTCGGCCAGGCGCTGCACGTCGCGGCGCACGGTCTGCAGCGTGACGCCGAAGCGCTCGGCCAGGGCTTCGATGGTCTGGGGACCGTGGGCGCGCACTTCGTCGAGCAGCTGGGTGTGGCGGGGGTTGAGGTTCATCGGGGCGGGCGGTCGTGGGTGAAAAGGCCACCCGAACATAACGGAATTCTTTTGGGCCCTCCTCAGGGTAAGTACCGAATAAAAAGGAACATAAACGAACAACATAATCGGCAAAACGAATCGCCACCTGCTTTCGGGTGTGCGCTTTTTCACACTGGGACTCGAATGCAGCTGTCACTGGAGCACGTGGGCAAGACCGTCGGGCCAACGGCCCACCTCTATCCCCTGAGCCTGAACCTGGCCCCGCGGGAGGTGACGGTGTTGCTGGGCGCGACCCAGGCCGGCAAGACCAGCCTGATGCGCGTGATGGCCGGGCTGGACACGGCCACCATCGGCCGGGTGCTGGCCGACGGGGTGGACGTGACGCGGGTGCCGGTGCGCCAGCGCAACGTGGCCATGGTCTACCAGCAGTTCGTCAACTACCCCTCCATGACGGTGGCGCAGAACATCGCCTCGCCCATGCGCCTGCGCGGCGAGCGCGGCGTGGACCAGCGCGTGCGCGAGCTGGCCGCGCGCCTGCACATCGAACCCTTCCTCGACCGCCTGCCGGCCGAGCTCTCGGGCGGCCAGCAGCAGCGCGTGGCGCTGGCGCGGGCCCTGGCCAAGCAGGCGCCGCTGATGCTGTTCGACGAACCCCTGGTGAACCTGGACTACAAGCTGCGCGAGGAACTGCGCGAGGAGCTCACCCACCTGTTCGCCACCAGCGACTCCACCGTGGTCTACGCCACCACCGAGCCGGGCGAGGCCCTGCTGCTCGGGGGCCACACGGCGGTGATGGACGCGGGTGAGCTGCTGCAGTACGGCCCCACGGCCGAGGTGTTTCATGCGCCCAGGAGCATTCGCGTGGCGCGCGCCTTCAGCGACCCGCCGATGAACCTGATGGCCGCCGAGGCGGTCGCGGGCGGTGTGCGCGTGGCCGGCGGCGAGGTCTGGCCCCTGGCCTTGCCGGCCGACGCGCCCGCGCGGCTCACGCTCGGCCTGCGCGCCGGTGGCCTGCGGGTGGTGCAGCGGCCCGGCGACGTGGCGGTGCCCGGGCGCGTGGAGCTGGCCGAGATCGCGGGGTCGGACACGTTTGTGCACGTGCACACGGCCGTGGGCGAGCTGGTGGCCCAGCTCACCGGCGTGCATGACTGCCCGCTGGGCGATCCCATCACGCTGTACCTGCGGCCCGATCAGCTGTTCGTCTTCGATGCCGAGGGCCCGCTGGTGCAGGCCCCGGCGCGCGCGGGGAGGGCGGGCTGATGGCACGCATCGAACTCGACCTGGCGCACGCCTACCGGCCCCATCCCAAGGCGGACGAGGATTACGCGCTGCTGCCGCTGCAGATGACTTTCGAGGACGGCGGCGCCTACGCGCTGCTCGGCCCCTCCGGTTGTGGCAAGACCACCATGCTCAACATCATCTCGGGCCTGCTCGCGCCGTCGCAAGGCACGGTGCGCTTCAACGGCGTGGACGTGACGCGCCAGAGCCCGCAGCAACGCAACATCGCCCAGGTGTTCCAGTTCCCGGTGATCTACGACACCATGACCGTGGCGCAGAACCTCGCGTTCCCCTTGCGCAACCGCAAGGTGCCCGAGCCCGAGATCAAAGACCGCGTGGGCCGCATCGCGGAGATGCTGGAGATGAGCCACCAGCTCGACCAGCGCGCGGCCGGCCTGTCCGCCGACCAGAAGCAGAAGATCTCGCTGGGCCGGGGCCTGGTGCGCTCGGACGTGTCGGCCGTGCTGTTCGACGAGCCGTTGACCGTGATCGACCCGCACCTGAAATGGCAGCTGCGGCGCAAGCTCAAGCAGATCCATCACGAACTCAAGCTCACGCTGATCTACGTGACGCACGACCAGGTGGAGGCGCTGACCTTCGCCGACGAGGTAGTGGTGATGACGCGCGGTCGGGCGGTGCAGGTGGGCGCGGCGGCGGCGCTGTTCGAGCGGCCGGCGCACACCTTCGTGGGCCACTTCATCGGCTCGCCCGGCATGAACTTCCTGCCCGCGACCAGCGTGCGCGGCGGTGTGGTGGTGCTGGAGCACCCGCTGGCGCTCACCAACGGCCAGGTGCTGCCCGAAGGGCCGGTCAAGCTTGGCATCCGCCCCGAGTACCTGGCGATCGGCCAAGCGGGCGAGCCCGACACGCTGCCCGCGACGGTGACGCGCGTGCAGGACATCGGCACCTACGTGATGGTGACCTGCGAGGCGGGCGAACACCGCCTCAAGTGCCGGCTGGCGCCCGAAGCCAGCGCGCCCGGGGTGGGCGAGACCGTGCACCTGCGCGTGCTCGGGCGGCATACCTGCTTTTACAAGGACGAGGTGCTGGTGGCATGAGCAATACAACCAAACCCGTGAACCAGAAGGCCTGGTGGCTGGTGCTGCCGGTGATCCTCTGCGTGGCCTTCTCGGCCGTGCTGCCGCTGATGACGGTGGTGAACTACTCGGTGCAGGACGTGCTTTCGCCCGACCGCCGCGTGTTCGTGGGCACCGAATGGTTCGCCGCCGTGATGCGCGATGAAGAGCTGCACCTGGCGCTGTGGCGGCAGATCCAGTTCTCGCTGGCGGTGCTGCTGGTGGAGATCCCGCTGGGCATCGCGCTGGCGCTGTCCATGCCGGCGCAGGGCTGGAAGTCCTCGGCCGTGCTGGTGCTGGTGGCGCTGTCGCTGCTGATCCCGTGGAACGTGGTCGGCACCATCTGGCAGATCTTCGGCCGCGCCGACATCGGCCTCATGGGCTACTTCCTGCAGTGGGCCGGCATGGACTACAGCTACACCGGCAACCCGGTGCACGCCTGGTGGACGGTGCTGATCATGGACGTGTGGCACTGGACACCGCTGGTCGCGCTGCTGGCCTTCGCGGGCCTGCGCAGCATCCCCGACGCCTACTACCAGGCCGCCAGCATCGACGGCGCGAGCAAGTGGGCCGTGTTCCGCTACATCCAGCTGCCCAAGATGCGCGGCGTGCTGATGATCGCGGTGCTGCTGCGCTTCATGGACAGCTTCATGATCTACACCGAGCCCTTCGTGCTCACCGGCGGCGGCCCCGGCAACGCCACCACCTTCCTCTCGCAGTACCTCACCACCAAGGCGGTCGGCCAGTTCGACCTCGGCCCGGCGGCGGCGTTCTCGCTGATCTATTTCCTCATCATCCTGCTGTTCTGCTTCGTGCTCTACAACTGGATGCAGAGCCTGGGCACGTCGGAGAAGGAGCAGGGTCATGGATAAGCGCCGTTTCAGGAAGAGGACGCTCTTCCTCATCGCCTACCTGGTCTTCGCGCTCCTGCCCATCTACTGGATGGTCAACATGAGCTTCAAGACCAACCAGGAAATCCTCTCGTCCTTCACCCTGTGGCCGGCCGAGTTCACCTGGGCCAACTACCGGACCATCTTCACCGACCCGTCCTGGTACTCGGGCTACATCAACAGCCTGATCTACGTCGGCATCAACACCGTGATCTCGCTCACCGTGGCGCTGCCGGCGGCCTACGCGTTCTCGCGCTACCGCTTCCTGGGCGACAAGCACGTGTTCTTCTGGCTGCTCTCCAACCGCATGACGCCGCCGGCCGTGTTCCTGCTGCCCTTCTTCCAGCTCTACACCACGCTGGGCCTGATGGACACGCACATCGCCGTGGCCATGGCGCACCTGCTGTTCAACGTGCCGCTGGCGGTGTGGATCCTGGAAGGCTTCATGAGCGGCATCCCGCGCGAGATCGACGAGACGGCCTACATCGACGGCTACAGCTTCCCGCGCTTCTTCTTCACCATCTTCCTGCCGCTGATCAAGGCCGGCGTGGGGGTGGCGGCGTTCTTCTGCTTCATGTTCAGCTGGGTCGAGCTGCTGCTGGCGCGCACGCTCACCAGCGTGAACGCCAAGCCCATCGTGGCGACGATGACGCGCACCGTGAGCGCCAGCGGCATGGACTGGGCCACGCTGGCCGCGGCCGGCGTGCTCACCATCGTGCCGGGCGCCATCGTCATCTGGTTTGTGCGGCACTACATCGCGAAGGGCTTCGCGATGGGCCGCGTCTGAGGAGCTTCACCATGTTTCAGTGGATGGTCTGGACCACACCCGTGGCCGTGTTCTTCACCTGCATCGCGCTCATGCTCGCCGGCATGACGCTGTGGGAAGTCAAGGCGCCCACCGTCGAGCGCAAGGGCTTCCTGCCCATGGTCACCTCGCGCGGCGACCGCCTGTTCATCGGCCTGCTCGGCGCGGCCTACATCAACCTGGCCTTCATCGGCCTGGCGGGCTGGTTCGCCCAGTGGTTCTCGCTGGAGCAGGAGCCCAGCATCTGGATCGCCTTCGTGCTCTCCATGGGCTGGCTGCTGCTGGTGATGCGCAAGGGCTGAGCGAGCCGGTTTTCTTTGTGGATTCGGCCCAATGCTTCCCCGGGGCCGAGATCTCTCACACACCGGGGAAGCACACCGCTAGAGGAGACGACATGAAATTGCGACACACCACCCTGGCCCTGGCCGCGTTGCTGGCCATGGGTGCCTTGCCCGCGTGGGCCGACGAGGCCGCCGCCAAGAAGTGGATCGACAGCGAGTTCCAGCCCTCCACCCTCACCAAGGCCCAGCAGGCGGCCGAGATGAAGTGGTTCATCGACGCGGCCGCCAAGCTCAAGGCCAAAGGCGTGAAAGAGATTTCGGTGGTGTCCGAGACCATCACCACGCACGAGTACGAGAGCAAGACGCTGGCCAAGGCCTTCGCCGAGATCACCGGCATCACCGTCAAGCACGACCTGATCCAGGAAGGCGACGTGGTCGAGAAGCTGCAGACCTCCATGCAGTCGGGCAAATCGATCTACGACGGCTGGATCAGCGACTCCGACCTGATCGGCACGCACTACCGCTACGGCAAGATGATGAACCTGACCGACTACATGGCCGGCAAGGGCAAGGAGTACACCAATCCCGGTCTGGACATCAAGGACTTCATCGGCACCAGCTTCACCACCGCGCCCGACAAGAAGCTCTACCAGCTGCCCGACCAGCAGTTCGCCAACCTCTACTGGTTCCGCGCCGACCTGTTCGCGCGCCAGGACCTGAAGGACAAGTTCAAGGCCAAGTACGGCTACGACCTGGGTGTGCCGCTGAACTGGAGCGCCTACGAAGACATCGCCGAATTCTTCACCAACGACGTCAAGACCATCGACGGCAAGCCGATCTATGGCCACATGGACTACGGCAAGAAGGACCCGTCGCTGGGCTGGCGCTTCACCGACGCCTGGCTGTCCATGGCCGGCACCGCCGACATCGGCATCCCCAACGGCAAGCCGGTGGACGAATGGGGCATCCGCGCCTCGGCCGATGGCTGCAACCCGCAGGGCGCGAGCGTCTCGCGCGGTGGCGCCACCAACTCGCCGGCCGCCGTGTACGCCCTCACCAAGTACATCGACTGGATGAAGAAGTACGCGCCCAAGGAAGCCACCGGCATGACCTTCGGCGAAGCCGGCCCGGTGCCCGCACAGGGCCAGATCGCGCAGCAGATCTTCTGGTACACCGCCTTCACCGCCGACATGACCAAGCCCGGCCTGCCGGTGGTGAATGCCGACGGCACGCCCAAGTGGCGCATGGCGCCCGGCCCGAACGGCCCCTACTGGAAGCAGGGCATGCAGAACGGCTACCAGGACGTGGGATCCTGGTCGTTCTTCAACGGCCACGACGAGAACAAGACCGCGGCGGCCTGGCTGTACGCGCAGTTCGTGACCGCCAAGACCACCTCGCTGAAGAAGACCATCGTGGGCCTGACCCCGATCCGCGAGAGCGACATCCAGAGCAAGGCCATGACCGACCTCGCGCCCAAGCTGGGCGGCCTGGTCGAGTTCTACCGCAGCCCGGCCCGCGTGGCCTGGACGCCCACCGGCACCAACGTGCCCGACTACCCCAAGCTCGCGCAGCTCTGGTGGCAGAACGTGGCCCAGGCCGTGACCGGCGAGAAGACGCCCCAGGCCGCGATGGACAACCTGGCCGAGCAGATGGACCAGGTCATGAGCCGCCTGGAGCGCGCCGGCATGGAGCGCTGCGCGCCCAAGCTCAACCCCAAGGGCGATCCCAACAAGTACCTGAGCGACAAGGCCGCGCCCTGGAAGAAGCTGGCCAACGAAAAGCCCAAGGGAGAGACCATCGCCTACGACCAGCTGCTCAACGCATGGAAGAATGGCAAGGTCCGCTGATGTGATGCATCGGCTTTTGTAGCAACCGTCCTCCGCGCCGCCTGGGTGCGGAGGACCATCCACCTCCCCATGAAACGCGCAGAACTGCTTGAATCGCTGTCCCGCCATGGCGTGTACGACCTCGCGGTGGTCGGTGGCGGGGCCACCGGCCTGGGGGTGGCGCTCGATGCGGCGCTGCGCGGTTTCTCCGTGGTGCTGCTGGAGTCGCACGACTTCGCCGGTGGCACCTCGTCGCGCTCCACCAAGCTGTTGCACGGCGGTGTGCGTTACCTGGCGCAGGGCAACCTGGCCCTGGTGCGCGAAGCCCTGGCCGAGCGCGCCACGGTGCTGCGCATCGCGCCGCACCTGGCGCAGCCGCTGCCCTTTGTCATGCCGTCCTATCGCTGGTGGCAGACGCCTTTTTACGGCCTCGGCCTCAAGCTGTACGACCTGCTGGCCGGTGGCGCGGGCCTGGGCCGCACCGAATTCCTCAACCGTGCGCAGGCACTGCAGGCCCTGCCCGGCGTCAAGCCTGACGGCCTGCGGGGCGGGGTGAAGTACTGGGACGGCCAGTTCGACGACGCCCGCCTGGCGCTGGCGCTGGCGCGCAGCGCCGAGGCCGCGGGCGCCCGCGTGTTGAACTACGCCGAGGTCACGGCGGTGCGCCAGCTCGCAGGCGCCGATCAACCGATGTCGGTGCTGGACGTGACCGACCGGCGCGGCGGCGGTACCTTCCCCTTGCAGGCCCGCTGCGTGGTCAACGCCACGGGCGTCTGGGTGGACGCCCTGCGCGACCGCACCCAGCCGCCGGTGAACCAGGGTGGCACGCCCTCCCACATGGTCAGCCCCAGCCAGGGGGTGCACGTGGTGGTGGACCGCGATTTCCTGCCCGGCGGCCACGCCCTGCTGGTGCCCAAGACCCGCGATGGCCGGGTGCTGTTCGCCGTGCCCTGGCTCGGCAAGCTGGTGCTGGGCACGACCGACACCCCCCGCCGCGACCTGCCGCGCGAACCGGACGCCTTCGCCGAAGAGCTGGAATTCATCCTCAGCGAAGCCAGCCAGGCGCTGAGCCGGCCGGTGCGCCGCGCGGACATCCGAAGCCTCTGGGTCGGCCTGCGGCCCCTGGTGGCGGCGCCCGAGGCGGCCGAGGGCGGCACCAAGGTGTTGTCGCGCGAACACACCATCGTGGTGGATGCCAATGGCCTGGTCACCGTCACCGGCGGCAAATGGACCACCTACCGCGCCATGGCCGAGGACGTGCTGGAGCGCTGCTTCGCCAGCCGCCTGCTGCCGCACCGCGCCGGTGGCCAGAGCGCCGGCCACGTGCTGCTGGGCGCCGGGGCCACCGCCAGTCCGGTCACGCCGCTGTATGCGCCACCCGGTCTTCACTTATATGGGACCGAAGCCCCGCAGGTGGGGGCCTGCCCGGGGCAGGCGAACCTGCTGGGTGCCGGATTGACCGAGGCCATGGTGCGCTATGCCGCCCGCTTCGAGTACGCCCAGACTGTGGAGGATGTGCTGGCCCGGCGCTGGCGCGTCCTGTTCCTGGATGCCACCGAGGCCGCCCGCCTGGCGCCCGCCGTGGCGGCGATCCTGGCCGACGAGCTGTCCGGCGACCCGGAACTGGCGGCTTTCCAGGCCCTGTGCGCCCGGTATCTGCCGGTTTCTGCATCCCCAGTTGACGCGCCGGCCGCATCCATGCCATAATTCGCGGCTTCGCTTGAAAAGGCGAAGAGCTATCTGCCCACCGAAGGGGGTGAGCCGGGTGCAATGCCCGGCAAGCCTTCAACGACGGGCCCAAGACTGATCACTCCCGGCCGTGGTGGCTGGGGGGATTCAAGTTGGGACTTAAATCAAATGATTCAAACGCAATCTCGACTCGATGTTGCTGACAACACGGGCGCGAAGTCCGTGATGTGCATCAAGGTGCTCGGCGGCTCCAAGCGTCGTTACGCCAGTGTGGGCGACGTCATCAAAGTCAGCATCAAGGAAGCAGCGCCCCGTGGCCGCGTCAAAAAAGGCGAGGTTTACAACGCTGTGGTGGTCCGCACCGCCAAGGGCATCCGTCGTCAGGACGGCGCCCTGATCAAATTCGACGGCAACGCAGCAGTGTTGCTCAACGCCAAGCTGGAGCCCATCGGCACCCGCATCTTCGGACCGGTCACGCGCGAACTGCGCACCGAGAAGTTCATGAAGATCGTGTCGCTGGCGCCCGAGGTTCTCTGAGGACTCATCATGAACAAGATTCGTAGTGGCGATGAAGTCATCGTGATTGCCGGTCGCGACAAGGGCAAGCGCGGCAAGGTGCTGCAGCGCAGCGACGACAGCCGCCTGGTTGTCGAAGGCGTGAACCTCGTCAAGAAGCATGCCAAGCCGAACCCCATGAAGGGCATCACCGGCGGCATCATCGAAAAGACCATGCCCATCCACCAGTCCAACGTCGCCATCTTCAATGGCGCCACCGGCAAGGCGGATCGCGTGGGCATCAAGCTCCTGGCCGACGGCAAGAAAGTGCGCGTCTTCAAGTCCAGCGGCGAAGAAATCAAGGTGGCATGACCATGGCACGTTTGCAAGAAGTTTTCCGCGACACCATCGCCCCGGACCTCATGAAGAAGTTCGGCTACAAGTCGACGATGGAAGTGCCGCGCATCACCAAGATCACGCTCAACATGGGTGTGAGCGAGGCCGTGGCCGACAAGAAGGTCATGGACAACGCCGTCGGCGACCTGACCAAGATCGCTGGCCAGAAGCCGGTCGTGACCAAGGCCCGCAAGGCCATCGCGGGTTTCAAGATCCGTGAACAGCAGGCCATTGGCTGCATGGTCACCCTGCGTGGCGCGCGCATGTACGAATTCCTGGACCGTTTCGTCACCGTGGCGCTGCCCCGCGTGCGCGACTTCCGTGGCATCTCCGGCCGTTCGTTCGACGGCCGCGGCAACTACAACGTCGGCGTCAAGGAACAGATCATTTTCCCTGAGATCGAGTACGACAAGGTCGATGCCTTGCGCGGTCTCAACATCAGCATCACGACGACCGCCAAGAACGACGAAGAGTGCAAGGCTCTTCTGGCCGGTTTCCGTTTCCCGTTCAAGAACTGAGGTGGCGCGTGGCTAAACAAGCACTACTCCAACGTGAACTCAAGCGCGAGAAGCTCGCCGCCAAGTTCGCCAAGAAATACACCGAACTCAAGGCGACGTCCAACGACGCCAAGAAGAGCGAAGAAGAACGCGATGCAGCCCGCCTGGCGCTGCAGAAGCTGCCCCGCAACGCGAACCCGACCCGTCAGCGCAACCGCTGCGAGATCACCGGTCGTCCGCGTGGCACCTTCGCCCACTTCGGCCTGGCCCGTGCCAAGGTCCGTGAAATGGCGTTTGCCGGTGAAATCCCCGGCATCACCAAAGCCAGCTGGTAAGCATTAGGAGAACCACAAATGAGCATGAGTGATCCTATTGCTGACATGTTGACCCGCATCCGCAACGCACAGATGGTCGAGAAGGCCGTTGTGACGATGCCGGCTTCCAAGGTCAAGGCCGCGATCGCCCAGGTCCTGAAGGACGAGGGTTACATCGACGGGTTCCAGGTCAAGAGCACCGACGGCAAGAACGAACTTGAGATCGCTCTCAAGTACTACGCCGGTCGTCCCGTGATCGAGCGCATCGAGCGCGTGAGCCGTCCCGGCCTGCGCGTCTACCGTGGCCGCAACGCCATCCCCCAGGTTCAGAACGGTCTGGGCGTGGCCATCGTCACCACGCCGCAAGGCGTGATGACCGACCGCAAGGCACGCGCTACCGGTGTCGGTGGCGAAGTCCTGTGTTACGTCGCCTGATGCGGGCATTGAGGAGAAATTAATGTCACGTATTGGAAAACTGCCGGTCACCGTCCCAGCCGGGGTGGAAGTCGCCGTCAAGGACAACCAGATCAATGTCAAGGGTGCCCTGGGTGCCCTGGCGCTGACGCTGAACACGCTGGTCAAGGTTGAGAACAAGGCCGGCACGCTGACCTTCGTCCCCGTGGACGAATCGCGCGAAGCCAATGCCATGTCCGGCACCATGCGCCAGCTGGTCAACAACATGGTCAATGGTGTGAGCAAGGGCTTCGAGAAGAAGCTGACGCTGCTGGGCGTGGGCTACAAGGCCCAGGCACAGGGTGCCAAGCTCAACCTGACGGTTGGCTACTCCCACCCCGTGGTGATGGACATGCCCGCCGGCATCAAGGTGGAAACCCCGACGCCGACCGAAATCCTGATCAAGGGTTCCGACCGCCAGCGCGTGGGCCAGATCGCTTCCGAGGTGCGAGCCGTTCGCCCCCCCGAGCCTTACAAGGGCAAGGGCATCCGTTATGCGGATGAAAAGGTCGTGATCAAGGAAACCAAGAAGAAATAAGGACCAGGATCATGTTGACCAAAAAAGAGCAACGTCTCCGCCGCGCCCGCCAAACGCGCATCCGCATTGCGCAACAAGGCGCCGTGCGCCTGAGCGTGAACCGCACCAACCTGCACATCTACGCCAGCGTCATCTCCGACGACGGCGGCCGCGTGCTGGCTGCTGCATCGACCGCCGAAGCCGAAGTGCGTGCCCAGATCGGTGGCGCTGGCAAGGGTGGCAACACCGCTGCCGCTGCCTTGGTGGGCAAGCGCATCGCCGAAAAGGCGAAGGCCGCCGGCATCGAGAAGGTGGCGTTTGACCGTTCCGGTTTTGCTTACCACGGCCGGGTGAAAGCCCTGGCAGACGCGGCTCGTGAAGCCGGTCTGCAGTTCTGATCAAACGGAATACACAAAATGGCTAAATTTACGGCAAACATCAACAAAGAAGCGAACGAAGACGGTCTGCGCGAGAAGATGATCGCGATCAACCGCGTGACCAAGGTGGTCAAGGGCGGTCGCATTCTCGGTTTCGCAGCGCTGACCGTGGTCGGTGATGGCGATGGCCGCGTGGGCATGGGCAAGGGCAAGGCGCGTGAAGTGCCGGTGGCCGTGCAGAAGGCCATGGAACAGGCCCGTCGCAACATGATCAAGGTGTCGCTCAAGAACGGCTCGCTGCACCACAGCGTGCACGGCGAGCACGGCGCTTCCAACGTCATGATGCTGCCGGCTTCCAAGGGTACCGGCATCATCGCTGGCGGCCCGATGCGCGCGGTGTTCGAAGTGTTGGGCATCACCGATGTCGTGGCCAAGAGCCATGGCTCGAGCAACCCCTACAACCTGGTGCGCGCCACGCTGGACGCACTGAAGAATTCGACGACCCCTGCCGACGTGGCTGCCAAGCGTGGCAAGTCCGTCGAAGAGATCCTGGGTTGATTGGAGCGATCATGACCACTCAAAACACCGTCAAGGTTCAACTGGTGCGCAGCCCCATTGGAACCAAGCAATCCCACCGCGACACCGTCCGTGGCCTGGGCCTGCGCAAGCTCAACAGCGTCAGCGAGCTGCAGGACACGCCCGCCGTGCGCGGCATGATCAACAAGATCAGCTACCTGGTCAAAATCGTCTGATCGGAGTCACTGACATGCAACTCAATACCATCAAGCCTTCCGAAGGCGCCAAGCATGCCAAGCGCCGTGTCGGCCGCGGCATCGGTTCGGGCCTGGGCAAAACGGCAGGTCGTGGCCACAAGGGCCAGAAGTCCCGTTCGGGTGGCTACCACAAGGTCGGTTTCGAAGGCGGTCAGATGCCGCTGCAGCGCCGTCTGCCCAAGCGCGGCTTCAAGTCGGCGCAACTGCAGTTCAACGCTGAAGTCACGCTGGCCGACCTCAACGCCCTCGACGTGAGCGAGGTCGATGTGCTCGTGCTCAAGCAGGCTGGCCTGGTGCCTCACCTGGCCAAGCGCGTCAAGGTGATCAAGACCGGCGAGATCACGCGTGCCGTGACCCTCAAGGACATCGCCGCGACCGCGGGTGCCAAGCAGGCCATCGAAGCCGCTGGCGGCTCCCTGGCGGCCTGATCGGACTCGAACGGAAGATTCCTGTGGCAACTGGATCCACGTCCCTGGCCAAAACCGGAAAGTTCGGCGACCTGCGTCGCCGGCTGGTGTTCCTGTTGCTGGCGCTGGTGGTCTACCGCATCGGTGCACACATTCCTGTGCCCGGCATCGACCCCGCGCAACTGGCGCAATTGTTCCAGGGGCAGCAGGGCGGCATTCTGAGCCTGTTCAACATGTTCTCGGGCGGTGCGCTCTCGCGCTTCACCGTGTTCGCGTTGGGGATCATGCCGTACATCTCGGCCTCGATCATCATGCAGCTCATGACCTACGTGGTGCCCACGTTCGAGCAGCTGAAGAAAGAGGGCGAGGCCGGACGCCGCAAGATCACGCAGTACACGCGCTACGGCACGCTGGCCCTGGCCATTTTCCAAGCCATGGGCATTGCCCTGGCCCTGGAAGGTTCGCCTGGTCTGGTGATCGATCCTGGCATGGGCTTTCGCCTGACGGCCGTGGTCAGCCTGGTGGCCGGCACCATGTTCCTGATGTGGCTGGGTGAGCAGATCACCGAGCGTGGTCTGGGCAACGGCATCTCGATCCTGATCTTCGCGGGTATCGCGGCCGGTTTGCCGAGCGCCATTGGTGGTCTGCTGGAGCTGGTGCGCACCGGTGCCATGAACATCCTGGTGTCGATCTTCATCATCGCGCTGGTGATCCTGGTCACCTACTTCGTGGTGTTCGTGGAACGCGGCCAGCGCAAGATCCTGGTGAACTACGCACGCCGTCAGGTGGGCAACAAGGTGTACGGAGGCCAGTCCTCGCACCTGCCGCTCAAGCTGAACATGGCTGGCGTGATTCCGCCGATCTTCGCGTCGTCCATCATCCTGCTGCCCACCACGGTGGTGAGCTGGGTGAGCACCGGTGACTCGACCCGCTGGTTGCGCGACATCGCGGCGGCGCTGTCACCCGGTCAACCGATCTACGTGGCGCTGTACGCCGCGGCCATCGTTTTCTTCTGCTTCTTCTACACCGCACTGGTGTTCAACAGCCGCGAGACGGCCGACAACCTGAAGAAGAGTGGCGCGTTCATTCCAGGCATCCGCCCGGGTGACCAGACCGCCCGCTACATCGACAAAATTTTGTTGAGGCTGACACTGGCTGGCGCTGTGTACATCACCGCCGTGTGTCTGCTGCCCGAGTTCCTGATCCTGAAGTACAACGTGCCGTTCTATTTCGGCGGCACCTCCCTGTTGATCATCGTGGTGGTCACCATGGACTTCATGGCCCAGGTTCAGAATTACATGATGTCGCAGCAATACGAATCGCTGCTCAAGAAGGCCAGTTTCAAAACCTCCCCTTGAACTTCGCTTATGGCCAAGGACGATGTGATCGAGATGCAGGGTGAGGTGATTGAAAACCTCCCCAACGCGACCTTCAGGGTCAAGCTCGAAAACGGTCATGTGGTGCTGGGGCACATCAGCGGCAAGATGCGGATGCATTACATCCGGATCCTGCCGGGGGACAAGGTCAAGGTAGAGCTCACGCCCTACGACCTCACCCGAGCGCGAATCGTGTTCCGCTCGAAGTGAATGGTCAGTTGTTGAATGTTTTAGGAATATCTAGGAGAAGACTATGAGAGTTTCGGCTTCGGTCAAGAAAATGTGCCGCAACTGTAAGATCATCAAACGGCATGGCGTCGTGCGAGTCATTTGCACCGATCCGCGTCACAAGCAGCGTCAAGGCTGACCGGTTAGTTAAGAGGACCCAACATGGCTCGTATTGCAGGCATCAACATTCCGCCGCACAAGCACGCCGAAATCGGCTTGACGGCAATCTTCGGCATTGGCCGCACCCGCGCTCGCAAGATCTGCGAAGCCTGCGGCATCGACTACGCCAAGAAGATCAAGGATCTGAGCGACGCGGAACTCGAAAAAGTGCGCGACCAGGTCGGTACGTTCACGATCGAGGGTGACCTGCGTCGTGAAACCACGATGAACATCAAGCGTTTGATGGACATCGGTTGCTACCGTGGCTTCCGCCACCGCCGTGGTCTGCCGCTGCGTGGTCAGCGCACCAAGACCAACGCCCGTACGCGCAAGGGTCCCCGCAAGGCCGCCCAGTCGCTGAAAAAATAAACGGTTAGAAGGACCCTCATGGCCAAGTCTCCCTCCAGCAGCGCATCCGCCCGCGTTCGCAAGAAAGTCCGCAAGAACGTTGCCGACGGCATTGCACACGTGCACGCCTCGTTCAACAACACGATCATCACCATCACCGACCGCCAGGGCAACGCACTGTCCTGGGCTTCGTCGGGTGGCCAGGGCTTCAAGGGCTCGCGCAAATCCACGCCTTTCGCTGCCCAGGTGGCTTCGGAAGTGGCTGGCCGCGCCGCCATTGAACAAGGCATCAAGAACCTGGATGTCGAGATCAAGGGTCCCGGCCCTGGCCGCGAATCCTCGGTGCGCGCCCTCGGCGCCCTGGGCATCCGCATCAACTCGATCTCCGACGTGACCCCGGTGCCGCACAACGGCTGCCGCCCGCAGAAGCGCCGCCGCATCTGAGGCACGACCGCGCTGATCGCGGTATAATTGAAGGCTTTTTTCGAGCGCCACCGCAGTCGCCTGCGGTGGCATTTTTGCTAAGCCCACCGCCATCTCCCCTGAGGGATGGCTCCCGCAACAACCGGTTGCGGCAGAGAAACCAAGGAAACCAACGTGGCACGTTACCTCGGCCCCAAGGCCAAACTTTCCCGCCGTGAAGGCGCCGACCTGTTGCTCAAGAGCGCCCGCCGCTCGATCAGCGACAAGGCCAAGTTCGACTCCAAGCCTGGCCAGCACGGCCGCACCTCGGGCCAGCGCACCTCCGATTTCGGCGTGCAGCTGCGCGAGAAGCAGAAGGTCAAGCGCACCTATGGCGTGCTGGAGCGCCAGTTCCGCCGCTACTTCGCCGAAGCCGATCGCCGCCGTGGCAACACCGGCGCGAACCTGTTGTTCCTGCTCGAAGCGCGCCTGGACAACGTGGTGTTCCGCATGGGCTTTGCCTCCACCCGCGCCGAAGCCCGCCAGATCGTGTCGCACAAGGCGATCACGGTGAACGGCCAGTCGGTCAACATCCCGTCGTACTCGGTGAAGGCCGGTGACGTGATCGCGGTGCGCGAGAAGTCGAAGAAACAAGGCCGCGTCATCGAAGCCCTCGAGTTGGCCAAGCAGATTGGCTTCCCGGCTTGGGTCGATGTGTCGACCGACAAGGTCGAAGGCGTGTTCAAGAAGTCGCCCGACCGCGATGAGTTCGGCTCTGACATCAACGAATCGCTGATCGTCGAACTGTATTCCCGTTAATTCCGTTCCCGGCCGGCATCCTCGTGGTGCGGTCGGGCCATGCTCCGTCTGCCTTATCGGTGTAACGAGCCGAGGGTCCTGAAGGAAGTTTGAATGCTGAACAATCTGCTGAAGCCCAAGACCATCAACGTCGAGCAAGTCTCGACCAATCGCGCCAAAGTCACGCTCGAGCCCTTCGAGCGTGGTTATGGCCACACGCTGGGCAACGCCCTGCGCCGGGTTCTGCTGTCGTCCATGACCGGCCACGCGCCGACCGAAGTCACCATCGCGGGTGTCGTGCACGAGTACTCGTCGATCGACGGCGTGCAGGAAGATGTTGTCAACATGCTCTTGAACCTCAAGGGCGTGGTGTTCAAGCTGCACAACCGCGACGAAGTCACGCTGAGTCTGCGCAAGGATGGTGAAGGTGTCGTGACGGCTGCCGACATCCAGACGCCGCACGACGTCGAGATTGTCAACCCCGGGCACGTGATTGCCACCCTGTCTGCCGGCGCCAAGCTGGACATGCAGATCAAGGTGGAAAAGGGCCGTGGCTATGTGCCGGGCAGCCTGCGCCGCAACGACGACCAGACGCGTTCGATCGGCCGCATCGTGCTCGACGCCTCGTTCTCGCCCGTCAAGCGCGTGAGCTACACGGTGGAAAGCGCCCGCGTCGAGCAGCGCACCGACCTGGACAAGCTGGTGCTCGAGATCGAGACCAATGGCTCCATCGGTCCGGAAGAAGCGGTTCGCGCCTCGGCCAAGATCCTGGTCGAACAGCTCGCGGTGTTCGCGCAGCTCGAAGGCGTGGAGCTCTCGGCGTTCGATGCCCCGGCACAGCGCAGCTCGCAGCAATTCGACCCGATCCTGCTGCGTCCTGTGGACGAGCTGGAACTGACCGTGCGCTCGGCCAACTGCCTCAAGGCCGAGAACATCTATTACATCGGTGATCTGATCCAGCGCACCGAGAACGAGCTGCTCAAGACCCCCAACCTGGGTCGCAAGTCGCTCAACGAAATCAAGGAAGTGCTTGCCTCGCGCGGCCTGACCTTGGGCATGAAGCTTGAAAACTGGCCGCCTGCCGGCCTGGACAAGCACTAAAGACCGCAGCGTCTGGCCAAGGAGGCCAGACCCGGACCAACTCCCAGTACCTGATACGGCTGGGGGCAAAACACTGAAAGGATGAAAAAATGCGTCACGGACACGGACTTCGCAAACTCAACCGCACCAGCGAGCACCGCCTCGCCATGCTGCGCAACATGATGAATTCGCTGCTCACGCACGAAGCCATCAAGACCACGGTGCCCAAGGCCAAAGAGCTGCGCCGCGTGGTCGAGCCCATGATCACCCTGGCCAAGGAACCCACGCTGGCCAACCGCCGCCTGGCGTTCGACCGCCTGCGCGACCGCGATGTGGTCGTGAAGCTGTTCAACGAACTGGGCCCGCGCTTCAAGGCCCGTCCCGGTGGCTACACCCGCATCCTGAAGATGGGTTTCCGCGTGGGCGACAACGCGCCGATGGCACTGGTCGAACTGGTGGATCGTGCAGAAGATGCCGCCCCGGCGGCCGACGCTGACAAAGCGTGATAGAATACAAGGCTTGACGCGGAGTGGAGCAGCCTGGTAGCTCGTTGGGCTCATAACCCAAAGGTCGCAAGTTCAAATCTTGCCTCCGCAACCAACTAAATCAAGCACTTGCTTGTCATTGAAGCCCTCGGAAACGAGGGCTTTTTTGTTTGTGACGAGTCTTGTGACGAGGCCTGTGTCGTCACAAAGATGGGTTATTGGGCTTGCGACCTTTGGGCGACTGTTCCCCTAGAAGCGCCTTCCCCTTCTACAAGGCGAGCGACTTTTCTGCAGCGTCTGCAGTCCTTCAGGCCTGAACGTCAAGAGTCTGCTGTCGGGTCAGCATCGGTCCCTGAGTGAGACTGTGTCTGTCAAGCACTATGTGCGACAAGGGTTCCGGGATGGTTGGCTAGTCAACCCCGCATTCCCCTAGGGGCTGGATATCCATATTGGATGGAGCCCACTCAGCTACTTCAAGTGTGAATTTTCATTTGATTTGTCGCAAAACGACAAGCGATGGGAGACAGATTCCAGAAAGGGCATTGAGATAAGAACCGGTCCGGAAGATTGGGGAAGGCTCAGTCAGAAGGTTCCGTGATTGAAGTTCGGCTACGGTGCTGGGTACCTCAGCGGTCCTAAAGCGATTTCAGTTGACGTGGCACCTCCGTGTGCGTTTTTCCCTAGAACTCCGTCTTTGTTCGGGGAGGCTCGCGCTATGCCGGTTAACACTCGATCCCTGTAACAGATTCTTACGTACACTTTCTGCCTTACGGAGGCGCGAATGGACGAACTCGAAGGCTTGCCGCAGGAAAAGCGGGTTGGGGAACCTTGCTATTGCTTGGAATTCGATTCGGCACCCACCATTGGGTACGCGTCGATTCAGAATTCCGTACCGGTTCTGAGAACGGTTCGAGTCACCAACAAATCCGAAGCCGACCTCACTGACGTCGACCTTGTGGTGCGGTGTGACCCCGCCTTCGCTACAGGCGCAAGGCTGCGGTTCCAAAAGCTCGCGCCCGGAGAGACGCGGACACTGGGATCAATCGACTTGAAGCCAGACCATAGCTTCCTGGCCGACCTTCAAGAAGGCATGACTGCCTCAGTCAGCTTGACCCTGACGCAGGGTGACCGTGAGCTCGCTAGTCAGGCTAAGCCAATTGAGGTGCTCGCCTACGACCAGTGGGCTGGCACGAGGACCCTGCCCGAGTTGCTGGCAGCGTTCTCCATGCCGAATAATCCGGCAATAGACATGCTAATTGGCAAGGCGTCTAAATTGCTGCGGAGCACGCACCCGGAGCTGTCAATGAACGGCTACCAATCGAAAAGCCGCGACGTGGTCTGGAAGCAGGTGTCTGCGCTGTACAGCACCATCGCCGCGGAGAGTCTCCAGTACGCTGAACCCCCGGCCTCGTTTGGCAGTGACGGACAGAAGATTCGCACCCCCGACCGCATACTCGAAGGCCGGGTTGCAACGTGCCTGGACTTGGCCATGTTGTTCTCGTCCTGTCTCGAGCAGGCAGGGTTGCGCCCGGTCATTCTGATGAAGCAGGGGCATGCATGGGTAGGTGTGTGGTTGCACCAGGCGTCCTTCCCTTTCCCCTTGACGGACGAAGTTCTCGCGGTTCGAAAGCGGGTGAACACAGGAGAATTCCTCGTCTTCGAAACCACAGCGGTCGCACAACACAAGAGCTTGCGCCCGTCTTTGCGCTTGGCAATGGAGCATGGCGCGCGCCATCTCCTGGAGGAAGACACTTTCCTCTACGCCGTGGACGTTCACATGGCCCGTGGCGTGCAAATCAAGCCGCTGCCTTCCAGAGTCACCCTTGCCCGTGATAGCGGGGATGTGGCAGAAGTTGAACTGCCTGAGCGCATTGAAGACACGCCGCCGCTGCCACCGCTGGACCCTGCCTTTCTGGCTCCAATCGAACTCGTCACAGACGACTCCCCTGAAGGTCGTCTCGCTAAGTGGAAGGGCAAGCTTCTTGACCTGACGCTGCGCAACAAGCTGTTGAACTTCAAGCCAACGAAAGCGAGCCTTCAGCTTGTCGCACCGGACTTGGCTGCGCTCGAGGATGGTTTGGCTTCTGGGCACGAATTCCGCATCAAGCCGCTGCCCGGCCTGATGGAAGGTCTGGACCCACGTTCTGCGCAAGTGCACACGGGTAGGTCTGGCAAAGCGCCATTGGATGAGATGGCGCTGGAGTCGCTGGCCAACCATCAAGTCATTGGCCAAGCGCAGCAAGAGGCCTTGGACGGCGGCTTGCTGGCCTTGTTCGGCGCAGCACGTACGGGATTCGAGGAGGGGGGAGCGAACACGCTCTACCTCGCATTGGGGATGTTGAAGTGGCGCGAAGCCGACCGGTCGGAAGTCGCCCACACTGCCCCACTTATCCTGGTTCCAGTGAGCCTGACGCGGCAGTCGGTCAAAAGCGGATTTCGACTGACCCGCCATGACGACGAGACCATTATCAACCCGACGCTGCTGCAGTTGCTCAAATCGGCCTTTGACTTGAGCGTCCCTGGCCTTGACCTCTTGCCCGCGGACGACAAGGGAGTTGATGTTGCACGAATCCTGCAGGCATTCCGGATGGCAGTTCGTGAGATTCCCGGCTGGGAGGTGCAGGAGAGCGCTTGGCTTGGGATTTTCTCCTTCACCAAGTACTTGATGTGGAAGGACTTGCAAGACCGCACCGCAGCATTGAAAGCCAACCGGGTGGTTCGCCACCTCGTAGACAATCCAGGCCAAGCGTTTGCCACCGAGGCCCGCGATGAGCGATTTGAGCGGCTCGATGAGAACTACAAGCCGCAGGACATCCTGGCTCCGCTGCTGTCTGACTCGTCTCAGCTCAAGGCAATCTGCGCCGTCGACTCTGGCCGCGACCTGGTGCTGGAAGGCCCGCCTGGCACGGGCAAGAGCCAGACCATCACGAACCTCATCGCGCACAGTCTGGCCAAGGGGAAAAGCGTTCTCTTCGTATCCGAGAAGATGGCTGCGCTAGAGGTGGTTTACTCGCGCCTTTCCAAAATCGGTTTGGGACCTTTCTGTCTCGAGCTGCACTCGTCGAAAGCGAAGAAGTCCGAGGTGCTCCAACAACTTGGTGCCGCCCTCGCTGCGCCGGGGCGCCTGACCACTGAACAGTGGAGCATCGAAGCTGAGCGGCTGGCCGGACTTCGGCAAGAACTCAACGGATTTGCAGAGTCTCTTCATAGACGGCATGGCAATGGCCTGACCGCCTTCGACGCGATGGGTCTGTGCATTGCTAACGCGGCCGCTGAACCGTCCCCAATGTCGTGGGCCGATGCGAGCGTGCACTCGGCCAGCGACTTGCTGAAATTGAGGGAGACGGCGCGCCGCATCGCTTCTCTCGGGCAGGTTTTGCCTACCCTTGCGAACCATCCGCTCGCGCTTGTCGACCAAACGGAGTGGTCCCCGACCTGGCAGGACGAGCTGTTCAATGCTGTCGAACAGGTCAACGCCGCAGTCGTCAGCTTGAGGCAACGATACGAACCGTTGGCCAAGCTTCTACAGCTTGCACCCGCTGGTCAGAATATGGAGTGCTACGCGGCGCTCGACCAACTCGCTGACGTACTGTTGTTGGCGCCGAAGGTACCTGTCGGCTTGGCGACGCGGGCTAGCGACGGGCAGATTCGCTCCCGTGTCGAATCACTCGTCGCGCATGGAAAAGTTAGGCAACAGAAGTGGGAGGAGGTCGGAACCGGATGGTCCACCCAATTTGCGAAATTCCGCTCGATCGAACTCAAGGCGGAATGGACCCAGGCGGTCAACGCCTGGTGGCCGAAATCCCTGTTCTCAAAGCGCTCGATTCTCGGCAAGCTTGCCTCGGTACGCCTCGATGGAAAGCCGCCGACTCCAGAGGCGCTGACTAGAGCGTTAGAGCCGCTTGCAGCCGTCAACGACGAGGACGAGTTCCTGCGCTCCATGCAGGCGGACGCCGAGTCGCTTCTTCAAGAATCGTTCTCCGGCGTCGACACAAAGTGGGGCGATGTGGAGGAGCACAACGAGTGGGCGGCCAAATATGCGCAGGTGTTGGGCTCTCTTGCGCACACTCAATCTTCCGGAGTGGAAGGTGTCCATGCTATTAACTCCCGTCTCGTGCCACTCCTTGGAGAACAAAGAGCACTGCTTCTGCCGGCGGGAATGGTAGGCGCAAGCCTTGTCGCATACAGGGATGCATTGGCCGACTTCACTGCCAAACTCCTTGCGCTCACCGAGCTTGCACGACCGGTGGAACATCTAAGCGGGCCTTCCGGTGCCGACGGCGCATTGGAACGAGTGCGGGCTGTCATCGACCGATGGAAACAATCCAAAGGAGACCTGCGTGCTTGGTGCCAGTGGCGCAAAGTCCGCAATGAAGCCATTGCCCTCGGCTTGCAAGGCGTCGTGATGACGGTGGAGGCTGGCGCCGTTCCGCTCGCCAACGTCGGTACCCACTTTGAGTTCAGTTACCAAAACTGGTGGCTCAAAAGGACGTTCGACTCCGACCATATTCTGCGCAACTTCGCCAGTGCTGACCACGAGCGCAAGATCCTTGAGTTCCGAGAGGTGGACGCGCGCTTCCAAGAGCTCACCAAGGCCTACATCGTCGCTCAGCTCTCAGCCCGTGTGCCATCGGCGACAGCTGTGGCGGTGGGGGCTGACAGTGAGATGGGACGTTTGCGACGCGAACTGCAGAAGCAAAAGCGTCACATGCCTGTGCGCCAGCTAGTGCAGGGTCTCCCGACCCTTCTGCCCAAGCTCAAACCGTGCTTGTTGATGTCGCCACTTTCGGTCGCGCAGTACCTTGACGCTCGGCACGCGCAATTCGACCTCGTGGTGTTCGACGAGGCATCGCAGATTCCAGTATGGGATGCCGTCGGCGTAATTGCCCGTGGCAAGCAACTGGTTGTTGTCGGTGACCCCAAGCAGTTGCCGCCAACCAACTTCTTCTCGAAGTCCAGCGATGGCGGCGACGGCGCCGCACCGGATGACCAAGTCGATGATCTTGAAAGTATCTTGGATGAGTGTCTCGGGGCGGGCATGAACCGGCTCAGTCTGAAGTGGCACTACCGAAGCAAACACGAGAGTCTCATCACGTTCAGCAACGTGAGGTACTACGGCTCGGAGCTGGTGACATTCCCATCGCCGGTAACCGCCGACGTTGCCGTCAAATTCCAGCCAGTGGCGGGCGTCTACGACCGCGGCGGTTCGCGCACGAACAGAGCGGAGGCGGATGCGGTGGTCAAGGCCATCGAAGCACATTTCACTAAACCGGGTCGGAAGGCTTCCGTTGGTGTGGTCACCTTCAACCAGACGCAGCAGGCCCTCATCGAGACGCTCTTGGAAGCAAGGCGCCGAGAGAACGGAGCGCTGGACCGCGCTCTCGCTGAAGTGAAGCATGAGGAGCTGTTCGTCAAGAACCTCGAGAACGTGCAGGGGGATGAGCGGGACCTCATTTTCTTCTCCATCACGTACGGACCGGATGCGGCTGGCCAGGTGACGATGAACTTCGGCCCTCTGAACGGAGAGGGAGGTCACAGGCGCTTGAACGTGGCCATCTCTCGGGCTCGAGAGGGCGTGGTTATTTTCAGCACGCTCCGTCCCGAGCACATCGACCTTTCGAGGGTGCGCGCCGCCGGCGTCAAAGACTTGAAGCACTACCTTGAGTTCGCCATCGGAGGTGCGAGAGCGCTTGTGGCGAGCAGTTCCCCCACCGGACTTGGCCCGGACAGTCCATTTGAGATTGCGGTCGCGAACATGATTCGCGATAAGGGATGGGTCGTGCATAACCAAGTTGGGTGTTCTGGGTACCGCATCGACATGGCAGTAGTCGACCCGCGCGCGCCGGGCAGATATCTCTTGGGCATCGAATGCGACGGCGCTAGCTATCACTCATCCGCATCCGCGCGTGACCGTGACCGTTTGCGGCAGCACGTGCTCGAGACTCTTGGATGGAAACTGCACCGCATCTGGTCGACGGACTGGTGGTTCTCTGCAGAGCGAGAGCTTGAAAAGCTCCATGCAAAGCTAGAGATGGTGGTGTCCGAAGAGGTAGAGGCACTACCGGACGAGGTCGTCGATGAAGAAGAGTCATCAGACCCTGCTCAGGAACAAGAATTGGCGCTTTTTGCCGGACAGGCTCCAATTGTGAATGCGCCGCTGCCTGCCTTGGAGCTTCCAACATACAAGCTTGCGGAAATTCGTGGCGGAGGACCAGACGCGTTTTATGAAGGCTCTGCAGCTACGAGACTCCGCGAGAACGTCGCACTCATCATTGCGCAAGAAGGGCCGCTACCCGACACGATGGTCTTTGAGCGCGTGGCTAGGGCGTGGGGTCTGAAGCGCACAGGCCCCAGAATTGTGGAACGGCTGCAGCGGTTGGTCCCGAGCGATGTAATCCGCACCTCAGAAGGTAACAAGACATTCTATTGGCCGCCCGGAACGAAGGTGGAGGCCTGGAGTAGCTTCCGTGTGGCGGATGAAACCGAGCAATCTAAGCGCCATGTAAGTGACGTGCCGCTGGAGGAAATTGGCGTCTTGGTAAAACATCTGCTTGAGCACGCCGGCTCTTCAAGGCGCCAAGACTTGGCACGTGCTGCCTGCAAGATGCTGGGGATGGCAAGAACACCGGCGGACGCTGAGGCTAGAGTGGATGCAGCTATCCAGTATCTGCTGAGTCTGGCTCAGGCGAAAGAAGAGGACGGGTACATCCGGCTGTAGGACAGGGACAGTCTTGAACGCTTATGACTAAGAAGACCCGCTTGAATCGCGACGATTTCCAAGGCCGGTTATTGAGTCGCCATCGCTATGCAAAGATGACTGAGCGCTTTTCCGCCACTGGCACTATCAGGTTGCAAGCGGTTCACCCTATCAAGCCGTTCTGAAGTGATTACCCATGGAGCGAAAGAAGGCACGACTTCCGTCTGACCTGAGCCGGGCAAGCTTCCATCGGAAATCACACGCCCCCAGTCTCCTACCGCATCCGCACGGGCATGCGTTCTTGTTGGCAACCCGATGTCGTTGGCTGATTGCGCGCAGAGCGAGCGACACCGCGCTCGCCCCTAGCAAACCGAGTATTTGCTCGTAGTCGTCGAGCAGCCCGGCTTTGCCGTGGGCCAGCTCAGAAAAGGGAAGGTCCCCGCCGTTTCTCTCTCGGCACGATGCCGAATACAGGAATGGAATGACGCATTGGTTGACGAAGGTCAGCAAATCCGGAGGCGTCCCAATGATTCGGCGAAGCATCCATGGCGAACCCAGGCACAACGCGCCATTTGTGTAGACATGGTTGTCGATGTGACGCGTGATGCGACCACCAGTTTCAAATACTTGAGGCGCGTTCGCCGAGGTCATCGTTGGCACTTCCAGGCGGACTGAGTAGCTATCCTCGATCAGAGGTAAGCCGGCCGGAGCCATCGAGAACCCCAAGGTCCCGACAATCGACACGAAGCCGTCTCGCGTCACTGGCGCACGCCTCAGGCGTGGCCAATAGTTCAGCAGCGCGTTTACGTCACTCTCGCCGAACTTCATGATGTCCTAGCTGCACCACGGGCGAGGTGGCGCCGGCTGAGCTGCTACAGTACGAATCGAACTCGCGGCAACCGCCGATGCGGCCGCGCCAATGTTTCTGGAAAATCGCGACGCGGCGTTGACTTGGAAGGCGTCTTGCGCAGTTTCGACAAGCCGTTGGCTCGGGGAGTTAGCAAGAAACTCGCCGAAATCTCGCGATGCCTGTTCGATCCACGCGTGGAAATTGGCTTTCAATCGAAGGTGCTGCAGTTCAGGACGTGCCCAACGGTCAGCGAAGTTCTCCTTGGGGTTGATTGGGTTCAGCACCACATCCGTGCCGGATCGACGAAGCTCTTCAAGGGCGTGCAATGTCCGCTGGAGAGTCTGCGACAACGACTCGCCTGCGTTATAGGTCCGCGCGGCTATCGTCGTGATGATGATGGAAGCCGGCTTCATCTCGCAGCGCCCTTTGAACATCACGTCGCGGTGTCTTTTCATTAGCTGAACGCTGTGTTGAAGCGGCGTCTTGCTGCGGTAAACCGGCAGTGGGTCCACTTGAGCGCGCACGACACCTTTTTGCTCTGCACCGCGCATCTGCGCCTGGAACCAAAGCTGGTAGCCCCCCGGGTTGCTTGAAGGCCAATCCCGGCTGATGCGGTTGAAGTCGGAGTCCTGAAGGTCTGTGATCCATAGCGCACGACGAGCCGCTTCTATGGCCAGCGCGGAGCCGACACCCGCTTGCTCCATTCTAGTTTGCAGTTCGAATCGCCGAGCTGTGTCAGCCGGAATTCCGGGCACAACGTCCATGTGGAACGCTAGCTCGTCTTTGTAACCTAGGCGCCAACACCTGTTCTTCGCTACCAGCGGCTTCGTGATCTGCCGAGCTTCGCGGTAAGAGCGCAACTCTTCGCCGACCAAACGCTTGAGCTGCTCTTGGG
Organism: Hydrogenophaga sp. FW305-3-2-15-A-LB1; assembly: GCF_058787875.1. Classification (NCBI taxonomy): domain Bacteria; kingdom Pseudomonadati; phylum Pseudomonadota; class Betaproteobacteria; order Burkholderiales; family Comamonadaceae; genus Hydrogenophaga; species Hydrogenophaga sp. FW305-3-2-15-A-LB1. The sequence continues at coordinate 48,899 of NZ_JBYTAE010000011.1, forward strand.
TGTGCGTGTCGCGCGAAATCCCTTTTCGGAGTTTGCAGGTGAAATCCAGGTCGTATTCGTCGTCTTCGTCGACGGGTTGGATGGCGGTTCCAAATGCAAACGAACCTTGAACAAAGATGTGCGCATCGTACGGGTCCAACGACGACCCCGGTCGCCGGATCCATTCGCCCAGATCCTTGTAACGACGCTCAGCAAGTTCGTAGGCGCGATCGGGAAGATCCAGTTCGGAGAGAAGCGCTGCGAGGCTCTTGTCTGATTCTGTCGTGTTCATGTCGTTCTTTCCTCTGAGTTCTGCTTTTTAGCGACGGGGGCCGAGATTCGCTTTTAGATGGCGGAGGTGCGGGTACGTTGTCATGATCAAGTGCCTTATGCCGACTCTGCTTACACAATTGAAATGGACTCGCCGGTCGACAACAGGGTCACATCGGTGGGAGAAATCGCAATGGTTTTAGCGAACTCGCCGCGCGCACCTGATGCGGCGCTTGGCCTGCGTTCGTACAAGATGAACTCGGCGTGATGACGGGCTTGCATCTTTTGCCCGACACGGAAGCAGGCAGTGACCGGTGCAACCACTACCAAATGCACCGTGCGTACGCGCCACTCGTCCTGGAGCTTCTGCAGCGCTTGATCGACGGCGCGGCCCAACAGTTCGAGATCGGCGGGGTGTCCAATGACGCGGTGGCTTGGACTCCCGACCGTGATTTCGATTGTCGGCATCTCGTGCTGGCCTGAAGAAAACAGGTGGATCGGAAGATCCGCTGCAGGAACTGCGGCCGTCAGGTTGACCCGCAGGCAAGCCTCTGTCTCGCCGCCTTTGGCATGACGGTGAACTTGGACCTTGAACTTGTCGTTGGGCGGAGCCAGCGCGGCCTCCGGCCAAGCCCACTGCCCGCCGCGCTGCCCGCTCACTTGGTCACGATGAAACTGGAAGACATGGACGGAACTGGAGTCTCCGACGAGGCGTCCGGACAAGACCAAAACCGATGTGCCGTGGAGAGGGAAAACCGCGAGCGGTGGTCTGGGCGCCCCGCCGTACGCCGTGCCATCCAGCAAGCCGGCCAAGCGCGGCTTGTCATTCTTCAGCAACGAAAACAGGCTGAGCCAGTAGCCGTCCGAGTTCGATGCGCCAAGATGGGGGCCATTGCGCGAAAACCATTCTGCACGTCCACCGCCGGTCCGAAGACGGCGCAACCACATCGCCTCTTCCGCGATTCGTTCGTCGAAAGCGAAAGACTGGCCTTCAATGTTGCCCCCGATGACCAGCATCTGGGCTGCGGGATAGCGGAGCGTGTCCAACAGCTTGCTGACCTCATCGACGTTGCGCTGACGCATCTCGTTGAGAAGGTGGGCGTCGTATCGGGCGGGAGCAACACGATCAATGAGGCGATGGCATTTGTCGCACATCAGCATGATGTTCGACGGGTCGTTCGCCAGCAGCGGGGATTTCACCTTGTCGCCGCGTGGACCGTCTACCGACGATGCAACGATGTGCGCGAAGTAGCTGTAGTTCCCTGCGGCACCAGGCACGAAGTGGTGGCGCAGGTTCTCCCCGCAACCATCAAACTGGCAACGCCACCCCGCGAGCGATGCGACCTCGAAGCGCGTCGCAGCATCGACCTCGCCGTGACGACCTGAAGTCCCAGTGATCTTGTCTCGCTCTTTACACCAGGACTTCACATGGGCATGACCTACTCGAATCGTCGGGCCTGCAGCGGCGCAGTCCAGGCTGCCGACATCAGCCGTCGACGTCGTGATCCATTGGAGGTGCTGTCGCTTTGCCACCGCCTCCAACGTCTTCGTCGCTTCTGGACCGATATCGCCCACGCCAAGATCGCTCCACACGGGCGGCAACGCAGTTGCGCCCACGAGCACGCGGCTGCTGAACTTGTTTGCGATCACAAGGATATGTGACTCGCCCGCCGCCGCCCGGACACGCAAAGCCGCAGCCAAGCCGTCATCAGTCAAACCTCCAGGCCTCAACAAACTCATCCAGCAACTCCAAAAGCGACAACACGCCAAAGAATAACAGAAAGTTCGGTATAGCGAACTTCTAAGGCAGGCAGTTTGCTCGGAATTTGCTCATAGAAAGTTCGGAATAGCGATAAAATCGTAGGCTGTCTAGTAGGAGAGCGCGAGATGGCATCAAAGCTTGGCGAGAAACTTCGAGCGTGCCGCACGTCACCGAAGGTGAACCTGACGCTGGAAGAAGCAGCCCGCAGAGCCGGTCTGAGCAAAAGCTACCTTTGGGAGTTGGAGAACCGCGAGTCGCAGAAGCCCTCGGCCGAGAAGCTGCAGGCAATCGCGGACGTGCTTGGACAGGATGTCTCGTTCTTCTTGGACGACACGATCGACTCCCCCCAGGAATCGAACAAGGACAAGGAATTCTTTCGCAGCTACTCGAAGCTGGAACCAGAAGCCAAGGAAAAGCTGCGGCAGATCCTGGACGTTCTGAAAAAACCTTCCTGAGAACGGCATGCCCGAGGCGCCCTTTACGCCCGCAACTGCCGCGATCCGGCTGACCCATTGGCTTGACGCCGCTGCGGCAGCTGGCCTGCAGCGGTTTCCGGTCGATGTCGAACAGCTCGCGCTTTATGTGGGTAAGGAGCTCAAGTGGCCCGATCCCATATTCCAAGTCGTGGCCGCTGACATCCCGTCGTTTGAAGGCGGTCTCTTTCACGTGGAGGATCAGGGGTGGGCGCTTCTGTACAACCGCAAGATGACGTCCGAAGGGCGGATCCGGTTCACCCAAGCCCATGAACTTGGGCACTACCTGATTCACCGCCTTGCACAGCAGGAGTTCCAATGCTCGCAGGCCGACATGGTGCATTGGGGTCCAGAGATGAGGTCGATCGAAGCCGAAGCCGATGACTTCGCATCGAACCTGCTGATGCCGATGAAGCAGTTCCGAGCATGCACTTCGGCCTCGGACATTGATTTCGACGTCCTTTCCGGCGCTTCGAACATGTTCGGCGTGTCTTTGACCGCAGCAGCACTGCGCTGGATCCGATCAACTGAGCAGAGCGCCGTGTTGATCTTGTCGAGGGACGGGTTCATGGACTGGGCCATCTCGTCCGATAAAGCCAGGTCCAACGGGGCTTTCTACAAAACCAAAGGCCGCGTGGTCGAACTTCCATCAGGATCCATCGCGGCGGATGAGTCGATCAATGCTTGTCGCAATGGCGAACGGATCAGTCTGAACACATGGTTTGAGCATGCGCACCGCGACGCCGTTGCACGAGAAATGAAACTGGTTTGCGAGAACTATGGCTACACGTTATCGCTGTTGAGTCTCTCAACCGGTGACAAAGCATGGGCACCCCGCGATTGGGGCGACACCTGACACGTATTGCTATTGGGATCGAGGCCCTGTTAGTCGCGCGATGCCGACTGCTCCGCCGTCAACCAGCCCCTCATCTATCCCTACGCGATTTCCAGTTTGGGCAGTGCTCGCACTAGCTTTATCGTCTCCAAGCTGACCGTCACCACCCGCTGGAATAGCTCCATCGGGTAGCGCGGGTTGCTCATGGTCTCCACTGCCCAGTCGTTCGCATCGTTGACGATGCCGCTGTCCTTGTCGGTCTTGACGCACTAGCACGACGCGAAAATCGCCAAAACGCGCAGGCAGGCCCCGCCAAGGAATTCCTGCTCGGGGCGGCGCGCGCAGGATGAGCTGCACGGCGATGCGACAATCGTCGTCGCTCAAATAGATCGATCTGGACACCCTGGGAGGGACATTGGGACTGGTAATCAAGGGCACGAAGGTGCTCGTCGACCACAGCTTGAACGAGCATCTGGTCACGACGCTCGCAGGAAATCCTAGGCTCTTCAACGTGGAGAACCAGTACGGAAAGATCGACGTCTTCTCGATTTTCACCCGCCTCAAGGCAACGGCGCAGGAACGCCGTAACCGGCAACAACGCAAGTTAGGGGACAACTGTCCAATGATCTATGCCCTAAAGGGCAAAGACGGCCTCGTAACAGGCTATCGAAGCGTGCGTGAGATGCTGCTTATCGGGAGGCAGATCGTGAGCCAGCATTTGAAGCTTCCCGACGACACCGTGATCGTTTGTGTCCCGTCCTCTCACTCGGTTGTGAGGCACCTAGCTCAGCAGTTGAGTGAGCTGCTCAACCTTCCCATCGTTGATGGGCTGCTCGCCAAGGCGTCCGTCGAATCGGCGGTGGCTGATTTGGAGCATGCCATCTCGATTGCCCAAACCTATGAAGATAAGAAGAACCTTGGAAATATCCGCCAGGCTGTCAGCAAGCAAGAGGTCCTTGCGCTCAAGGATGTGAGCACACGCTATCGTTCAGTTATCCGGCCGGTGGCGCTTAAAATGAACACGGCTAATGTTGTGTACCCCTCTATCCTGCTCGTTGACGACCTGGTATCTACCGGCACTTCACTCATAGCGGCCAAGAACATGCTAAGGTCCAACGGGAAGGGTCAGGACTTCCAAGCTCTCACACTGTTCAGCAAGGTATAGCGCTTTGTTGCGTCAGGGGACTTGCAAAGAGATTTCAGGTCTAGTAGTATGGGCCCCGAGCGTGCTTGAGCCCCCCCGCTCACTAAATATATGAAGGGGCCCGCGTAGCACCGCCCACGGTCAGTTCGTAAAGAGCAGAAAGTGGGAAGGTTAGGCAGCGGCTAACCACCCTGGGCGATGACCTCGCCCACCCTATTCGAAGGCCCACCGCGCGGTGGGCCTTTTTCGTTGCTAGGTGTGCGCTCGGTTCTCTAGTTTTGCGTGGCACGTACGGGTAGGCTAAGTCGGGGCCCCCCAACCTGGCCTACGACCATGAAGAGAAATCGCGCGGCAACAGGGTTGAGTTCCATGGCCGCGAGCCGACGAAACACGTTTTCGCGAGTGCGCTGCGCTTCGAGTAGGCCTGCTCACCGTGCGCACAGCGTAGATCAAGGTATCGCTGCACAGCGCGATCGCGCCACGGACAAAAGCAAAGGCCTTCTGGTCGCGCTTGCAGATTCGGTGGTTACGGACTGGATGAACGACCTCGACCTGGTTTGACAGGTGGTCCGACCAAGACTCTCGGCCGAACCACCGGGGCATCAGCTCATGACGTAACCGTCCGTTTCTCCGACGGCGGTCCAGCTGGCTGACCTGAAGCGCACCAAGATGAACAACTTGGGCAAGGCCTCGTTTGGAGAGGTTGTCACAGCGCCCCAAAACGCCCATCAGAAAGGCGGACTCAGGTCGGTCGGCGGCAACTCATCAGCCCGAAGCAGTCGTTCCAACTCTGGTCACGAAGGACTGCTGCCGCTGCAAAGCAGGCGCTCGTCCAGCGCGCGGCAGTCAGAGCTGGTCATTCCCTTCGCGCAACCGGGCTCTGAGAAACTTTCCCCCGCCTCCAGCCAGCTCATTTCGATCAAAGAGCTTGCCGGTAAATGCAAAGTTCTTGTCAACACGAACGATCAGCAACTGCTCGAAGTCACCTTGCCGCTTGACGACCACCACGTCGCTGGTCTTTTCGGGAGAGATGGTCTTCACCTCGACACGTCTACCGTTAATGGTCCCGTCCGAGCCCGCTCGGTGGGTCCCATGGCGGCGCAGGCCGAACTTCACTTCCGCGTAGATCTCGCCGAGTTCTCCCCACACCTGCAGGTACCTGCCCGTGTTCCCGAAGTGGCGGTCAGCGCAATCGACTAGGTCCATCAAGATATCGGCCTGTTCCAGGATGGAGAACGGGAAGCCATCTCTGCTCTTGAATCGCTCCTTCGGCTTCAGCGATTTGGCGGGGTCCGGTGGCTGGTCTTTCAGTTCTTCTTCGATCCACTGTCTGCTGATGTGGACCTCTTCCCATGGCGCATAGCCGACGCCGGCTGCCAGCGCGATGTCATCACCGCTGTAGCCTCGATCTCGCATCTCATGTAGGAAATCCCAGTCGCTCATTGCGCTCCCCTCGCTAGTGGACGACCACCCGTCAATGTCGGGCGGATCTGGTGCTTCAACAAGGTACTAACCGAGCGACAGGACCTTGTCAGCCGTGAACCGGCTCATGGCGGGACACATGGGTCATTCAGGACTTCTAGTTGGCAGTGGGCGCTGAATGGAGCGTCTCGTCCGTTTCGTCAGGGATGTGCTCCATGAGGTCCTGCACCTTGCATGCGAAGTAGCTGCAAAGGCGGTCGATCGTCTCGGTGCCCGTTCCGTATCCCTTTTGGTTCAAGATTTTCGAGAGGGTCATGCGATTGAGACCAGTAGCGGTCGCGATCTCGGTGATGCTGATCCGGTGGCCGTCAGCGAACTGCTTCCTCTCGATCATCTCGCCAAGCTTGAATCTGATCATGATGCGTTTTGGCGTCAAGCGATAAAAATAATTATCAAACGACTTGCAAAATGAGCAGAGCCGCGTAAGATATGCATCAGGCGATAAAAATTTTTATCACTTGATTGATCCATCTTACAGGAGAGACTCATGGCTCAGCCAACATACCTTACGACAGACGAGCTATCGCAGCGCATCAAGTACGACGTTCGAACGATTCGCGAGCGCCTTAAGGACAGCGTGCTCATCGAGGGAGTCCACTACTTTCGCCCCTTTGGTGGTCGAAAAATTCTCTTCCTCTGGGAGGCAATCGAGCAGGACATGCGGATGCCATCGCTCGAGGCTCCGATCGGAATGTCCGCTATTCCTATGGCAAACGGAGCGATGGTTCATGGCTAAGCTGGTTGCGCGCAAAGAGACGGGCAAGCTCGTGATCGATTTCACCTACAAGGGTGTTCGTTGCCGCGAGCAGACCGCGCTGGATGACACCCCGCGACATCGAAAGTTGGTGCAAGGCGTAGTGGATCGTCTGGTGGCCGCCATCAAGAATGGCACCTTTGTCTACGCTGAGTTCTTCCCTGGCAGTTCGACAGCGACGCGATTGAGCAACCGACAATCAACGCAGCCGAAACCATCAGCCCCGCCCTCGGACGTCAAGGACGATCCGGTTACTCCCACCTTCAAGGTTTTCGCTGAACAGTGGGTCCAGGAACACAGCATCGAATGGCGCCGCAGCCATATCCGCTCGCTGCTGTCCACGATCGAAGGCCGTCTCTACCCGCACTTCGGCGAGAAGATGGTGAGCACCATCAGCAAGGCCGATGTGCTGGCCTTCCGAGCAGCGCTCGCCAAGGAGCCCGGCCGCGGTGCCAGGGCCGGTCTATCCGCCAAGCGCATCAACGAGATCATGGGCACGCTCAAGCAGATTCTGCAAGAGGCGGCCGACCGTTTCGACTTCACCTCACCCGTGGTGAACGTGAAACGCCTTCGAGTGCGAAAGACCGATGTGCAGCCGTTCTCGTTGGCCGAGATGCAGATGATCCTTGCAACGGTGCGCCCCGACTATCGCGACTATCTCCAGGTGCGTTTCCTGACGGGCATGCGCACGGGCGAGGTTAACGGGCTGAAGTGGAAGTACATCGACTTCGAGAGTCGCCTGATCCTGGTGCGTGAGACCCACGTGCTTGGAGAGGACGATTACACGAAAACCGATGGCAGCCAGCGCGACATCAAGATGAGCCAGCCTGTGTTCGATGCGCTGCTGCGCCAGCGCGAGATCACGCTGGGCCGCTCGGACTACGTGTTCTGCAATCTGCTCGGTGAGCCCTTGGACAACACCAACTTCACCAACCGTGTCTGGTACCCGTTGCTGCGCCACCTGGCCTACGAGTTGCGTCGTCCGTACCAGATGAGGCACACCGCAGCCACCTTGTGGCTCGCATCGGGCGAAGCGCCCGAGTTCGTGGCGCGGCAGTTGGGTCACACCAGTACCGAGATGCTGTTTCGGACGTACAGCCGTTATGTGCCGAACATGACGCGCCAGGATGGCAGCGCCATGGAGCGTCTGCTCGCGAACCAGTTCGAAAACGGTCCTCTGGTCCGGTATGAGCCGGCGGAAGAGCTGAAGAGATCGCTGGCAGCGCCAGCCAGGCGTGAGTCTGCCAAGGCGGTGATCGTCCGCCGTGCGGGTCCCGATTTGTATGTCCCCGCGAACCAGGCAGCCTCGATGCCGGTGCCCAAGCCGCGCGGCGTCACTGGTTCGCGCATGCGCGTGGCCGCACCGCGCGCCCGCGCGCAGGGTTCGTCGATCCATTCGGGTGGTACCGATCCCCAGCCGCCGCCAAGGCGCTGGCTGAGGAGCGCTGCAGGTGCTGTGCACGCACAGCCGACCGGCGCCTCTACCAGCCACTGGCACTAGCTAGCTCTTCACCGCTACTGACCTGACTCCCCGCCGTGCCTCCAAAACTGGAAGCGGGCAGGGCAGGCGGAGATTTGCCCAAACGAAACGCAAGACTGAAACGAAACCCTCGCTTCAGGCCCTTCAATCGCACGAAACATTGGAACTGACATGAACCTCAACATCCTCAAAGACCTCGCCGCAGACCTTGAACAATTTGAAGCCCGAGTGCGCGAGCGCGCAGCCCAAGACGCCGCAGCAAGTCCGGAAGGCGCATCGACGAAGATCAACGCTGGCCTCGGCTTCTACAACTCGGACCCAGCAGAAGAAGACACCAACGCCCTGGGTCACCTGGCCGATCCGTGGTCGGTCGTGCGTGTGACCGCACACGTGAGCGCGCCGGTTCCCGCCAATGTCTTCGAGTCAAACCTGGATCTCAATGCTGACAGCGGGCGTCAGCTCTCGGACGCCGGCGCCGCGTGCGCGGGCATGGCCCGCTTGGGCGGCGGCGACCAGACCGTGGTGTTTCCCACAAAGTACGCCACATCCTGGTTGCCCAAGCCCGGAGTGTACGAACTGAAACTCATGAAGCGCAGTGTCTCCGACTTCCCGAGCGATGCCCTCGTGGTCAAGCGCGTGACCGCACCCCGAAAAGGCCCTGCCGCCACGCCCTGGCTGCTCGACCACCTCGTTCTGCAAGAACGCGTCGAGTTCGACTTGCACCGGGTGTTGGCCAGCATGAAGCCGGTGCATCAGGCGGTGTTCATGGCTGCCATCAGTCGGCCGGATATCGAGCACAAGCTAGTGGCAGCCGCCGTTGATCGTCGACCGGCAGCTGAGCCTGCATCGGGCGCGCACACCTTGAACTGTGGCATTCGTGCAGCCATGATGCTGCAACCCATGGGCTTGGGACGCGACGAAGCATCGCTCGTGCGCCTGGTCTGTCTGCTCAGCGACCTAGGCGAGTTGGCGGCGCCCGAGCCGTTGCCGGGTTCTGGGTCTGGCGCCAGCATTGAACAGAACTGCGTGGATGCGGAGGCGAGTACGCGCTGCGCGCACCCATTGACGGCGACCTTTCTGGGAGCGTTGATTGGCCGCTTCGAACAACTGGAGCCGCAGGATGCAGACGACCTGCGCGCACTACTTGGCCAGGGGCCGTTCTGGCCCTATCGCATGGGCAGTAAGCGCGGGCCGCTGAGTGCCCATCCCGTGGACGCGGTGCTTTCACATATGAGCTGCGCCTTGGGGGATGCACTGTCGCAAGCCCGGATCAAGATGGCTCAGGCTCGACCTGCGCCTGTCCCAGATGGGGATGAGCAACCCGATCTGTTCACACACGCCGAAGCTCAGCAGGGCGACTCCCCATCTTCTGGTAAGACGGTGAGTGCCTCCTCAAAATGCAACGCTGACCTCGATGAGCTGGAAGCGCAGCTTCGGTCCACCGAGGATGATCTGCCTGAAGCCGGCTCGAGCGGGGAGAGCGGTGAGCTTCCGCGAGGCGCAGACGGCGAGCATGGCTCGAACACGCTGGCCGTGACCTCGGCTGATCCGCTCCACCAACTGGACGACCTGCGCGACGAGCTGCGGCTGTTCGACGAAGTCGGTGACGTCCCGCGTCCCAGTCTTGAGTGGGCCGCCGGCATGCTGGATGGTGACGGCTGTATCGCCATCGTGAAACAACCGTTTAGGACGCGCCGGCCGATCTACCGTCTGATCGTCTCCATCTGCCAGAACTGCCTGCAGACCCTGGAGCACTTCCGCCGCTGTGTCGGCGTGGACGGCGTCATTTATGCCGTCAAACGCAAGCTCGAACACAACAAGCAGGTCTACAACCTGAACTACTCAGGCCCGAAGGCCTTGCTCGTGATCCGGCGCCTGCGCGCCTACCTGGTCCGCAAACGCCCGGAAGCATTGGTTGCGATCTCGTTTTGCCTCAACGGCCAGATCAGCCAGCGTTTTGGCCGCCACGGCGTGCCGCCCGAGGTCGAAGCTGTGCGCGTGGCGCACTACCTCAAGCTGCGCGCGTTGAAGTGAGGACAGAGGATACGACCATGAGCCAAGACAAGCCCCAAGAAACCCAGCACACCCAAGTAGGCGGCAAGGGTGCTCTGCCCCTCCAGCTGAGCACCGAGGCAGGATCGGAAACACGAGACAGTGTGGGGGAGCACGTCGCAACACCGTCGGATGCCAAGGTGCGGTGGTATCCGGACCACTGCTTCACGGAATTGCCTTTCAAGCAACGCAGCTACGAAGCGCGGTACGTGCTGATCCCCCGGCCCTTGCACGAACAGTTGATGCAGGAAGAGAGGGACGCTGACGAGGAGAAAGAACGACAGGTGATTGCCCAGGCGAATGCAGAGGGACTCACGGGCGTAAGCTGCCCAGGGTCTGACGATGGAATCTCTCAAAACTCAAAGATCGTGGGTGATGCCGAAGGGCAGGGCGACGACGGCAATCCGTCAAAGTCAAGAGCGTCCAGCCAGCGCCGCCGGCGCAGCGTTCCAGAGCCCGTCAGCGGCCGGACGCATCCGACGGCCTTTCAGCGGCAGCTTATGGAGGCTCGCTCCAAAGACAAGCTGCGGGTGTACGGCGAAGAAGCTGTGCTTCAGTTGATCAAGGGTGGGCAATCGGTCGAGCCCGATGTGGTCAAGCGCAACAAGGGCATTGCCGACGTGCTTCAGAAGAGGGGGCCATTTCGCCGCATCGGTGCACCGCGCCGCATCGGTGACGTGCTCGCGCTCAAGACCTCGCACCCCCACTTCGGCGAAGTGATCGACTTCGTGGCCAACCAACTTGAACTGATCAATGTGAGCAAACATCCGGTGCGCATCCCGCCGATGCTGCTCGCCGGACCGCCCGGGGTGGGAAAGACCCACTTCAGCGACGCGCTGGCCCAGGTGCTGGGCGTCCCGATTCGCCGCCACCAGATGGACCAGGCGGAGAGTTCATCTGCTCTCATGGGCTCGGAGATGACATGGAGCAACTCTCGGGTGGGGTTGGTGTTCGACGAGATCGTGATGGGCGACTACGCCAACCCAGTGATCCTCCTGGATGAACTGGACAAGGCGCCATCCGACCAGTCGATTCGCTTCAACCCCGTGAGCGTCCTTCATTCGTTGCTCGAACCGGTGACGGCGGCCCGGGTGCGCGATCTCAGTGTAGACATTGAGATCGATGCCAGCATGATCACCTGGGTCGCCACCTGCAATTACCCTTGGCGGGTGCCGCTCACGCTGCGAACTCGCCTGAAGGAGTTCTTCATTGGCATGCCGAACGCCGAGCAGGCCCTGATGGTGGCTCGTTCGGTCGTCGGTAGGGCGTTGTCCGATGTCGGCGTCGCAGGCTTTAAACGTCCCGGGCGTGACGTGATCGTGGCGTTGGCACCGTTGAGCGCGCGAGAAATCTACCAAGTGGTGATCGCGGCGGTTGCAGCCGCATTGAAAGACAGACAGAGATTCATTGGCATTGCGCACCTCCCGCCCGAGCTCGTGGCCGATGGCAGCGAGGTTGAGGTCGGTGGTGCGCCTCGTACGAGGCTGCACTGATCGCCGCTAGACGGTCAATCAACGATGACATCAACTGTCACCATTCAACGCTCTGCTATGAAGCCGCTCATCACCATATTTCTTGACTTTGATGGAGTGCTACACCCGCAAGGAGGCACCACAGATCGGCTTTTCGAGAAGGCTGGCTTGTTGAAGAACTGCCTTCAGAAAATCGACCGCATTGAAGTGGTGATTTCCAGTTCTTGGGCGGAGTACTACTCTCTAGAGCACATGCGCGACTTCTTCGAGGAGCAACCGGACCTGCATCGGCTCATTGTGGGGTGCACACATCAGAAGGGAAGCCCTAAGGTGGACTTTGGCGCCATGCCGCTGCGTGAATCGCAGTGCCGCAACTGGCTGATCGCCAATCAGAGGGAGCCGCATCGATGGTTGGCCATCGAGGATGACCCTCTAAACTTCAAAGCGCGGGAACATGTGGTGTTCACGGATCCCCGGCACGGTTTGAGAGAAGATGATGCCGAACGCGTGTTGAACCTTACTGAGAGTTTGCGTGGCGGCGGCCGTTCGTGAAGAAGAACCCGCATACGTATCAGCTGCAGGCGGAAGAAGTCACGGGTAGACGACGGCATCCAGCTCCTGAATGGCGTGAATCCGCAGTGCTGCGTTTGCAGAAGAAGACGGCAGTCGGATGTCTATGAGCGCAGCTCCTCTCTCTGGGTGAGTGGCGATCCCGCGATCTGAGATGGCCTCGCGCGGCAAGAGGTCGAGCCCTTGCCATCAGGATCCGCTCAGGCCTGAATACGCGCGTTGGCCTCGCGCTTGCCGATCTTTCGAACAGCAAGAATTTTTTCGAGCTGTGCGGCTCTCGGTGTGACTTGCCCGCTTTCCCACTTATAGATAGACAGCGAGGAGGCGCCGACCAGCTTCCCCATCTGCGCTTGTGTCAAGCCGAGGTGCTGACGCAGGGCAAGGAACTGAGTCGCACCGAAAACGACCTTGCGACCTGGTTTGCTGCGTGACGCTTCCATAGTCTTCGCGCTTTCTTCAGACTCAGCCCGCGGCGCTGCACGGGTCAGAGCCTTGACTTGGGACTCGAGCGACTTGAGCTTGCGCTTGAGTTCCGCGATCTCGGATCTATAGATCGCGGAGCCTTTACGAAGGGCCGAAATGTCGTCGCGCAGCTCCTTTCGAGCAATGCGGGAGATCTCGTTCTTGAGGTGTGAGGCGAAGGTGTTCATGCGCACATTCTGCCTAGTTTCCAACCTTTGTACTCGCAGTGCAGCGGGTTCAAACCCAAGCTCTATGCATGCCAAGAACCAGAAGGAGCTTCACGGACGAGTTCAAACGTGAGGCAGTGAAGCAGTTCAAGCAGCCAGGAGCTACCGTCACGCACAGGGCGCAGGACCTGGTTATTCAGACCAGCGTGCTCACGCTGTGAGTCACCCCTGAGCGTGGCCGGGTGTTGGACCGCAGACCCAATCTGCCGCTTCGCAGTGAGGCCGCAACGGTGGTAGAGCGCTTGCTACGCGAACTGCGACGCGTGACCACGTCTGGTGCCTGTATTAGAGCCAGATCGGCACTTCGCCCACGTCACGAAATCGGACTTATTTAGCTTTTAAGAGCCACTGCTTCCTAATAATAGTTGGTGATCCGCTGTTTATAAAGGCCATTTTAATGATGTGAAAACTAAAGGGTTCATTTGGCTGCTGAACCTCGCGCGGCCGTCTCGTTGCGGCTCAAACCAGTCCCTGTGTGCTCGCTAGAGGTCCCTGCGAGGGTGACCAGGCCTTGCAAGTTCGCATGAGTTAGGCAGAATCACTAATTAGTCTGAATCAATAACTTGCGCTATGAGTTCCATCTACCACCGCCCTCAGCTTGCCCAGGACATGGCCAGGCAGCTGCTGAGCCCTGGCGTCCTTGACCATGGGCTCCGATCCGGGCTGTTCCTCTCCGGCCTGCGGCGAACTGGGAAAACCACCTTTTTGCTCCAGGACCTGATTCCAGCGCTGGAGAACGCCGGGGCGCTCGTGGTCTACGTCGACCTGTGGTCCGATGTCAGTGCCGATCCCAGCACCCTCATTCACGCTGCACTGCGCTCGGCGCTTATGGAGTTGCAATCCAAGACAGGCACACTGCTGTCCCGCCTCCAGAAGATCAAGGGCATGGATTTCGGTGCGGCGGGCTTCACCTTCGGCTTTGAGATCGCAGACCTGGGTTCCCCCACCGGTGCCACCCTTGCTCAGGTCGCCAAGGAGGTGATCGACCAAGCCAAAACCGACTTGGTGTTCATCGTCGACGAAGTGCAGCACATGCTCACCTCGGACGCTGGCCTCGCGCTCATGCAGGCGCTCAAGGCAGCACGCGATGCGGTCAATGCCCGACCGGACACCCCTGGCCACTTCATCTTCATTGGGACTGGCTCTCATCGCGCACAGGTTGTGGGCATGACCGTGCAAGGCAAGAACGCCTTTGAGGGCGCCACCTCGGTTGACTACCCGACGCTCGGCGAAGACTATGTGCAACACGTGCTCCAATCACTGCAACAGGAGGGCATCAAAGTCATTCCGGGCCCGGCGGTGGCCAGCCACGCGTTTGGCCTTCTAGGCCGGCGCCCCGAGGAGCTGCTGCGCGCTCTTCGCACATTGCAGCAATATCAGCCGCAGGAGGCCGACCAGTACCTTCCGGTCATCGCCGCCACCCTCAAGGAGACAGCTGCGGACATGGAGATCAAGAAGATCGAGGACCTGGGCGTGCTTGCCTGTGCGGTCTTCAATCGCGTCGCACAGGCAGATGAGGATGTCAGCGGCCTCTTCTCCAACGCCGCATTGGTCGATTACGCTGGCGCCGTTGGGCGCGAAGTCACCGCGGACCAGGTGCAGCGTATCGCGCAACTGCTGCAGGGCTACAACATCATCGTGCGCAAGGGCTATGGCCTGTATGCCGTCACGGACCCGTTCATCCAGCAAAACTGGCGAGAGCGCACCGCTGCTCTGGCGCCTCCCGTCCAGCCGAACCCTTGAATTCCCTTCCGCTTTCGCCTCACGGCCCCAGCATTTCGTAAAGGAACTTCCATGGCATCCGAACTGAACCCCCCGCCGTTGCGAGTCGTTGATCGCGATCTACTGCGCGAAAAGTTCGCGGCCATCGAAGCGAGGCAGGCGGTACTCACAGAACACGGGCAAAAGCTATTGGCCCGCATTCGCCCAAGTTCCAAGTACCACGGGCAGGGTGAAGAGGGCGCACTGTTCGCAGTCTGCATCGGCCCCAGCGGGGACTACAGCGTGTTCGGCGGACCTGGTGGTCAATATCGCCTGTCGGATGTCGACCTTTTTGCCGTCCTTGACGAGACCAGGCCTCCGACTCAGATCACATTCGAGCCCTGAAACGCCGCCTTTTGTATGCCAAACAGTTCCTGGGGCGATGACGGAGCGCCTGGCATGGCGAGTGTTGCTCACTTCATACGCTGTACAGCGTATTTGCGCTTTTGGGGATATCATATTCTCAAAAGCCATCATACGCTGTGCAGCATATAAACCCACTTAGTGATCATGCATCCTGAGCGACGCCTCACCGAGAAGCTCCTGACCGAGTTCACGTCCGTCCTGCGCGATCGACTCAATATCGATGGTATTGATGCGGAGCATGAACCACGTTTCGGTACCGGCGCCGCAGACTTGGTCTTGAGCATCCCCGTTGATGACGAGCGCATCAAAGTAGTGGTGGAAGTCAAAAGGAACGCGTTCCCCCGGGACATCGAGTGGGCGCGGGTGCAACTGGAAGGGCTGGCGCGAGAGGACAGGACCATTGATCAAAAAATGGTCTGGGCCGAGTCGCTGAGCGAAGGAGCGCGAAAGTCTCTGGAGGACTTGGGCATCGGCTACTTCGACGCCAGTGGAAGCATCAGTCTTAAGCTGCATAACCACCACATCCTCATCGACAGGCCCCCGATCAAGCCGCTTTGGCGTGAGGTCGGCACCATCTTTACCCCTGAGCGCGAGAGAGTTTTGCATGCCCTGCTGTTGGGGTGGGATAGCTGGCGCACCGGCGTTGACCTGGCCAAAGTATCCGGTGCGAGCCCCAATACCGTCTCCGTCCTCCTGCGCGAGCTGGAGAAACGCGGCATGGTGCAAAGTGAAGGGAGCGGTCGCAACGTCCGTCGCCAGTTGGTCCAGCCTGAGGCACTTCTTGATGCATGGGCAAACCACTGGGCAGAGGGCAAGCGGCGCAAGACGCGCTGGTTCGCTTTCGCCCAAAACCCTGCGAACTTGGCGTTGCGCTTGGCTGGGCAATTGCTACGAGATCCGGATGAGTGGGCCTTCACCGGCCAGTATGCGGCCAACTGCGTGACACCTCTTCTGACGGCGGTCAACGGTTTCGACATCATCGTCCCCGTGGGTATGGCCGAGGCCTTCGCCGAGGATCTTGAGCTGAAAAGAGCCGACAAGGGGTTCAACGTCACTCTCCACGAATGCGAAAACTTTGCCTTGCAGCATCGAATCCAGCTGCCCGATCGACATGGTTGGTTTGCCAGCCCCGTGATCCAGTACCTGGAGCTGGCCAACGAAGGTGGGCGCAGCAAGGAACTGGCGAATGAGCTGAAGAACAGTTGGATCGTGAAGGGCGGGAACCATGGCTGATATCAAACCGGCGACCGCCGCGGGCTACTCGCGTGAGGTCACTGACGCCTGTGAGCAGGCCTTGGTCACTGTGCTGCAGTGCATGGGCACTCTCAAGGAAACGGTGCGCCTGGTTGGGGGCCTCGTGCCGAGATACTTGACCCCGGAGCGGGAGCCTGACGTGCCCGCGCATGCCGGCACCTCCGATCTTGACTTGGTGATCGATCTGGCAGTAATTGCCGCCGGCGAGGACTACGCACCAATTTCAGTTCGCCTCAAGGAACGTGGTTTCACGAAAATGAAGCTGGAGAAGGGCGGCGTCTCATCGTGGCAGTGGGTGGCCAGGACGCAGGAAACGATTGCCGTTCGCGTGGAATTTCTTTGTGATGCCTCTGAAAACGAGGTTCAAGGTCTTAAGTCTTTGGGCGCGGAGTCAATCTCCGTCCTGGCCATGCCGCACATGTCGATCGCGCAGACCCAGTACGAGACGAAGGAAATAAAAGCGTCTCTCCTCGACGGCAAGGGTGTAGCCGTGGAGCGCGTGCACTACGCCAACCACCTCGCCTTTGTAGTGCTCAAGGCAATCGCCTTTGATCAGCGTGGTGCGAACAAGGATGTTGGGGACCTTATTCATGTGCTGATGTACGGGCCGGAATTGGAAGAAGCTGCACGCCTGTTCGCAGAAGCATATGACCAGGGTTCGCACCGCGCCTCGCTGGAGAAGGCCTTGGACTGTCTGCGCCGTGGATTCTGCAGTCATGCCGATACCGATGGCTATCTGATGAAGGGCTCGACCGCGTATGGGGCGTTTCACCAACCAGATGATGCAGATGCTCGCGTTGAACTTCAGCGTCAAGCAAGTGCGCTGGTTTCTCAGTACCTTGAGCGGATCGACCAAGCGCTTCACAAGGACTGATCCCTGTGCGTCGACAACTAGACAGGAGAGCCGGATGAAGACGTCCATGGTGTATGAGATCGAAGTGCCCGGCCTTGCCGTTGCCGTGTCGAACTGCTTGCCAGACGAGTCTCACAAGGCATTGGTTCAATGCTTGCGGAGCTTTGAGCAGCTTTCAAGCGCCAAGCTGGTCACATCACGCGGCGGCGATGGCAGTCATTACCTTGCACGTCGAAAGGTGTTGACTCGCGATGGCGTTCTGGTGCGCGACGACCACAAGGAATGGGTCGCGGAGCAGCTGCTGCTGGATGGCGGTGATGCCGGCAAAACCTACAAGCGGCTTCGGGACCAAGGCTTTCTCTTGAGCAAATGCGAGCTCACAACGCTGTACCTGGTGCAAGACAAGCGAACGGAGAACCATGCTGAATTTGTCCAGGTGTCGATCAGGCAGGAGGACGAGTTCATAGACGCTCGCGCTTTCGACAAATACTCCTGGTCCGTGCCGAAGACATTGCAGGATCTGATCCATGAACTGGAAGGAGAAACGCTACCAGCTGAGGAACGTCGACGGATCCGGCCACCCACTTACCAGTTGGACGCGGTCGTTGATGTCGATGCATTCGTTGCCGAGACAGAAAAGATCGATGCAGGGCAACGGGCCAAGGTGCGTAGCTTCATCTATACAGTATCCGATGCATCCCCGGATCGGGCGAGTGCCGCAACGAGCGCAACGCATGACGAGCTGTTCCCGGGCTGGGATAGCCAGCCGCACAAGTCCCGGCGCTTCTTCAATGACTGGGAGATGTCCAGTGCCGGTCGTAGCGGAGCAAGGCTGTGCGATCACTGGGTCGTGCAGCTTTCCGATTGGACGGATCCCAAGAGTGGCACGCGCTACCTAAGTCTCGTGCCGATGTGGTCCTTCGCACAAAAGCTCGCAGAGGTGGAGCCGAGTAAGGGTGACACCTACGCCCACTTCGGCAAGTTGCAGACGCTGGATCGACGAGTCAAAGTACCTTTTGGCTGGTATTTCTACATGCTGCACGGCAATCGCGTGCACGACGGCTCAGCGAAACGTGTGCTTGCGGACGCTGAATCAGGCCTGATCGTTCTTTCCGAACATGACTATCGAGTGCTGAAGGCTTGGCGTCAGCATCCTTACGGTTTCTAGGTACTTGGCTCAACCCGACTGGCATGGCCACGTGAGCGTGTATTCGCAGCCTCAAGCTTCCATGGACACCCAAGTCGACGTACGCGCATGTTCGGCGAAGGACCTCTTCGTCGGCCCCTTCTTTTGCTTGCGAGTCCAGATCTCGCCGGAAGGCAATTTGTAGGTTGCTCCAACTCTCGGCCTAGCACCAATGCTGTCAAGGTCCAACGGAGATTTCTTGGCTCCCCGCAGCTGGGAACCTGATTTGGTGAAGACCTCCGCCAGGGTCTCTTCGGCTTCTGCCGCCTTCATCATCATGAGCAGATGAACGACAGCGTCTTTCTTGGTCTTTCCCATGCGGGGGAGCTTCTCGGCGAGGAAGTTCATTGTCGACTCAAACTCTTTGGTCGACAGCTCACGAGCTTGAGCGAAAAGTGCTTCGGCACGTTCGCGAAGCTCTACGGAGCTCACATTTTGAAGAATCAATCTGGGTCACTGTAGATGAGGGCTGTTGGGTTGCGAATGCAGAACGAGTGAAGCACGTAGGTTATCTCACTCGCGACTTGGAGCCCTGCCGCTTTCTGCCGCTTCGCCTAGTCAGGACTAGCGGTTTGCATCTGCAGGAAACCACTGACGGATGTCAGCCCAAGCTCTTGAGTCTTGTTCGATCATGACACTGACCATGGCGAACTGCCGTGTGTCTGCGTATGGAACCGGGATCGCTTGACCGGGGACGAGTTGGCACAGAAGATCATCGACATCTACGTTGAAATGCGTTCGACAGACTGCAGGCCGGTGGTTTCTGATGCTGCAGGTGCTGTCCTTGAGGAACGTGCATGGCGCGTCGTAACCCATCGTGGATAGCTCGTGATGATCCTGCAAGGGTAGGGGAGAGCGGCCAATTGCTTTCCCAATCGCGCGTGCTTCGGTCGCGGAAATTTTGATCGGAATGTGGCAGCAATGACTGCAACCGGCGCGACAGGCTGCAACTGGTTCTATAGCCGCTGCAAAGGCATCAGCTGCTCTATGCAGCCACAACACTTTCTTCGGCTTGGTCGATGCCTGAACGGAGGCGTTCAGGAGTCGCGTGACGTCATCTCTGGCCCGTCCTGGGACTTTTGCCATGGCGGCTTCGGCGGTTGCAGCGACGCCCTCAAGCCGATCGTTGACTTCGTCTGGAAAGTCCTCGCTTGCGTTGAGAGCAACACCCTCGACAAACGATCGCAGTGCATCAGCGATGCGGGTTTCAAGAGTGCCTTCGCCATCGACGGTGGGAGAGGGTAGGGTGTCCATCTTCATCCCCCGATCTTTTCACGATTCGTTTGACTTTCCAGTGGCACAGAGTGTCGCTACGAGCAAGAGCCGGTTGTAGGGAGTGGGCTGATTTTATGTGGCAAGTTTCCTACCCAGGTTGCAAGTATCGCGAACTCGTCTCCCTCGGCCGCAAGGTGCCGCACGGCATACTTAGCGGATGACGCAACCGATTGACCCTCAGCACGCCGAAAGCTTGGCCCTACTCCAGCAGGTCGCCGAATACCTGGGCAGACTTCCGCTCGTTCCAACGACCCACGAGCTCTGCCGACGCATCAAGGAGCATCTCGAGACCCCTGACAACTTGGTGACCAGGCGCGCGTATAAAACAGCAGGCCTTGAGTTCACTGGCGGTTCGTACACGGTTGCTGGGTTTCCACTGATCGAAGTGCACGTAGTGGTCCCAGCGAGCGTCTGCATCAGGAGCGCAATACCTGAGGAGCCCAGGTTTCAGGACCAGCACGAAGAACAGCTGCTCAACCTTCTCTACGGAGACGGCATAGTTCTGGCGCTATCCCCAGTGGAATGACTCATATCGGCGCAAACACACCTATGCGAATCCCAAGCCCCGCACTGGCCCACAAAATTGCGAATGCACGTGCTGCCGCTCCGGCTGATCTGCCTCTAGTACGGCATTGCGCTCATGTTGTGCTGGCATGGGCGAAAGAAAGCGAAGAGCGACAGGGAGCGATCGCTGGTTGAAGGCTGCTCACCGGCCCAACCGGTCGCTTGTCACGGCCCTGCAGCTCCTATCAGGCGGGCTTGGGCTGTTCGCCGCCGAGTGTTGAGATGGTCATGAGCGTGTTGCGCTGTATCACGCGTACCTGTTGGCCAAGGTCTCTTGCGGTCGGGCTGTGTTGGGAACAGGCAGACCGCCGACGTCGCTAGAGGTAGAGGCGCTTCGCAGGCTTGCGACCGAGCAAGCAGACCGATGTTGATCTGAACTTCCCCGGACCGATTTGCGTCAAGCCATTGCGACTGGGGTGTCCTCAAATCGCGTGGTGTACTGCGGAGTGCACCGTTCCCTTGCCAAAGCGCCCATTGATCGCATCCATTGCCTCAATGAGGCGGGCGCGCTCCCCTTTGCGCGCTGGGCTCGGTCGGTGCCTCGAAATCCCGGCTGCCCTGGTGCATCGACGCTGGCAGAAGATCTACAAGGATCACACCAGCTTTGCTAAAACGATAGCCAGGCGCGTACATGCATCGCATGCCGTCAAGCCGCTGCCTGCACCGGTGTGAGAGTGTCTGCGGTGGGCTTCGAAAGCTGCACGTCTTCTGAACGCACTGCTCTCGGTCAATTCCGGGCGGCTCCGATGGCATAGTAGAGGGCGTGCCGAACACCGCCAACGCGCCCCACACCGTCGACTCGCTGCTGCGTGTCGTAGAGGCTCGTGACACCGAGGTCACCCTGCTCAAGCTGCTCGTCGACAAGCTCAAGGTGCAGTTTTTGCGCCAGGTCCGCGCCCGCTTCGGCGCCTCCAGCGAACAGCTGGACGACCCGCAGCTCGCGTTGATCGCAGACTTGCCGATGCACGAGCTTGCGCCGGTCACGCAGACGCCGAAGACGCAAGCGGCCAACAGCGAAGGCATCTACCGCAGCCTGCCCGCGCACTTGCCTCGGGAGAACCATGTGTACCAGCCCGAGGCGTCGGATGCACGACGCGATGCTGCAGGCCAGGCCAGCGGCTGCAGCGCCTGTGGCGGCCGGCCCCGGGCTGCTGGCCCACGTGCTGGTCGCCAAGTACTGTGATCACCAGCCGCTCTACCGCCAGAGCCGCATCTATGCCCGCGAGGGCGTCCTGATCGGGGTCGTCTCAGAAAACGGAATTTAAAGCACGCTAAGGCGTAGCTACCATCGGCTATTCCGCGTCGGTACTGCGCGGTTCTTTCTCCCCTTGCAGCGACGCAATCAGCGGACAGGAAACGTTCCCTTGCCGCGCATGGCAGGCGCACACAAGCTCGGATAGCACGGTTTCCATGCGCGCCAGGTCGGCCATCTTCTCTCGCACATCCTGAAGTTTGTGCTCGGCCAGGCTGCTGGCCTCCTCGCAGTGGGTGCCATCGTCCAGCCGCAGCAGCTCGGCAATCTCGTCCAGGCTGAAGCCCAGTCGCTGGGCCGATTTCACGAACCGAACCCGCGTTACATCCGCCTCGCCATAGCGGCGAATGCTGCCATAGGGCTTGTCCGGCTCGGGCAACAAGCCCTTGCGCTGATAGAACCGGATCGTTTCCACGTTGACCCCAGCCGCCCTGGCAAAAACGCCAATGGTCAAATTCTCCAAATTGCTTTCCATTTCGCTTGACTCCGTACATAACTACGGAAGTAAGCTTAACCTATCCAATTTAGATTCGAAAGGACAAGTGCATGTCTGAACCACAAAACGGGCGCGGCGCGCTATTCGCCGGCGGGCTGGCCGCTATCCTCGCCTCCACTTGCTGCCTCGGGCCGCTGGTTCTTGTCGCTCTGGGCTTCAGCGGTGCCTGGATCGGCAACTTGACCGCGCTCGAACCGTTTCGGCCGATCTTCATCGGCGCGGCACTGGTGGCGATGTTCTTCGCCTGGCGGCGCATCTACCGGCAGGCGGCCGCTTGCAAGCCGGGCGAGGTCTGTGCGATTCCCCAGGTGCGAGCCACCTACAAGCTCATTTTCTGGGTGGTGGCCGTACTGGTTCTGGTCGCGCTCGGATTTCCCTACGTCATGCCATTTTTCTATTAATCACAGGAGTTCACCATGAAAAAACTGTTTGCCTCCCTCGCCCTCGCTGCCGTTGTCGCCCCCGTATGGGCCGCCACTCAGACAGTCACGCTGTCCGTACCGGGCATGACCTGTTCCGCCTGCCCGATCACCGTCAAGAAGGCGATTTCCAAGGTCGAAGGCGTCAGCAAAGTTGACGTGACCTTCGAGACACGCGAAGCGGTCGTCACCTTCGATGATGCCAAGACCAGCGTGCAGAAGCTGACTAAGGCAACCGGAGACGCGGGCTATCCGTCCAGCGTCAAGCAGTGAGCCACTGAACCCGAACCTGGGGCGATCATGGGACTGATCACACGCATTGCCGACAAGGCTGGCGCGCTTGGCAGCGTTGTTTCCGCGATGGGCTGTGCCGCCTGTTTTCCGGCCATCGCCAGCTTAGGCGCGGCCATCGGGCTGGGCTTTCTCCAGGAATACGAAGGGTTGTTCATCTCCAAGCTGCTGCCGCTGTTCGCAGTCGTGGCCTTGCTGGCGAATGCGCTGGGCTGGCTGAGTCATCGGCAATGGCACCGCAGCCTGCTCGGCATGATCGGGCCAGCCATCGTGTTCGCTGGGACGGTCTGGTTGCTTGGTAACTGGTGGACGGCGAGCCTGGTCTATGTCGGCTTGGCGTTCATGGTCAGGGTGTCTATTTGGGATTTTGTCTCGCCTGCGAACCGCCGCTGCGGCCCGGATGGCTGCGAACTACCACTGAAACACGGCTGATGGTCTAAGCCGTCGCCCACACGAAAAATAGGAGTTGTTGCATGACCCATCTAAAAATCACCGGCATGACCTGCGACTCGTGCGCGGTGCATGTCAAGGAAGCGCTGGAAAAAGTGCCCGGCGTGCAGTCGGCGTTGGTGTCCTATCCGAAGGGAACGGCGCAACTCGCCACCCTGTCGGGCACGTCACCGGATGCGCTGACCGCCGCCGTAGCAGGAATTGGCTACCGGGCCACGCTTGCCGATGCCCCGCCCACTTCGACGCCCGGCGGGTTGCTAGGCAAGATGCGCGAGTGGCTGGGCAGCGACGACAAGGCGAACGGCGATGACAATGCACTGCATGTCGCAGTGATCGGTAGCGGCGGGGCCGCAATGGCGGCGGCGCTGAAGGCCGTTGAACAAGGCGCGCACGTGACCCTGATCGAGCGCGGCACCATCGGCGGCACCTGCGTCAATGTGGGCTGCGTGCCGTCCAAAATCATGATTCGCGCCGCCCACATCGCCCATCTGCGCAGGGAAAGCCCGTTCGATGGCGGCATCGCCGCCACACCTCCGGCGATCCTGCGCGAGCGGCTGCTGGCCCAGCAGCAGGCCCGCGTCGATGAACTCCGTCATGCCAAGTACGAGGGCATCCTGGACGGCAACCCGGCCATCACCGTGCTGCGCGGCGAAGCCCGCTTCAAGGACGGCCAGAACCTGACCGTGCGCTTGGATCAAGGCGGCGAACGTGAAGTGGCGTTCGACCGTTGTCTGGTGGCGACTGGCGCCAATCCGGCCATTCCGCCGATTCCCGGCTTGAAGGATACGCCTTACTGGACTTCTACCGAGGCGCTGGTCAGCGACACGATTCCTGAACGGCTGGCCGTGATTGGCTCGTCGGTGGTCGCGCTGGAACTGGCGCAAGCCTTCGCCCGGTTCGGCAGCAAGGTGACGATTCTGGCGCGCAGCACACTGTTTTTCCGGGAAGACCCGGCCATCGGCGAAGCCATCACGGCGGCGTTCCGCGCCGAGGGCATTGAGGTGCTGGAGCACACGCAGGCCAGCCAGGTCGCGCATGAGGACGGCGAGTTCGTGTTGACCACCGCGCACGGCATCGTTGCTGCCGACAAGCTGCTAATCGCCACCGGCCGGACACCGAATACGCGCAGCTTGGCGCTGGACGCGACGGGAGTCACAGTCAATGCGCAAGGGGCCATTGTTATCGACAAGGGCATGCGCACGAGTAGCCCGAACATCTACGCGGCCGGCGACTGCACTGATCAGCCTCAGTTCGTCTATGTGGCGGCAGCGGCCGGCACCCGTGCCGCGATCAATATGACCGGCGGCGACGCGGCCCTCGACCTGACGGCGATGCCGGCGGTCGTATTCACCGATCCGCAAGTGGCGACCGTGGGCTACAGCGAAGCGGAAGCACACCATGACGGCATCGAGACCGACAGCCGACTGCTCACGCTGGATAACGTGCCGCGTGCGCTCGCCAACTTCGACATGCGCGGCTTCATCAAGCTGGTGGCCGACGCCGGCAGCGGGCGCTTGATCGGCGTGCAGGCGGTCGCGCCGGAAGCCGGCGAGCTGATCCAGACGGCGGCCCTGGCAATTCGTAACCGCATGACGGTGCAGGAACTGGCCGACCAGTTGTTCCCCTATCTGACGATGGTCGAGGGATTGAAGCTCGCGGCGCAAACGTTTAACAAGGACGTGAAGCAGCTTTCTTGCTGCGCCGGGTGAGGAAAAGGAGGTGTTCAATGAACGCCTACACGGTGTCCCGACTGGCTGACGATGCCGGCGTGAGCGTGCATGTCGTGCGCGACTACATCGTGCGTGGACTGTTACGGCCGGTGGCGCGTACCGCCGGCGGTTACGGCTTATTCGATGCGGAGGTGTTGCAGCGGTTGTGCTTCGTGCGGGCTGCCTTGGAGGCCGGTGTCGGCCTGGACCTGCTGACGCGCTTGTGTCACGCCCTGGACGCTTCAGACGGCGACGAGGCAGCGGCACGCCTGGCCGACCTGTGCCAGCTCGTCGAACACCGACGCCGGGCGCTGGCGCACCTGGAAGCGCAGTTGACCGCATTGACGCACGAAACATCGGAGATATAGCCATGAACAGCCCGGAGCACGTCCCATCTGAGACACACAAGCCTTTTGCCGGCTACCTGTGGGGCGCGCTGGCGGTGCTCACCTGCCCCTGCCATTTGCCGATTCTTGCCGCTGTGCTCGCCGGTACGACAGCCGGCGCGTTCATCGGGGTGCATTGGGGCGTCGCAGCCGTTGTGCTGACCGGTTTGTTCGTCCTGTCTGTGGCACGGCTGCTGCGCGCCTTCAAGGGAAGATCATGATCGCTTCCCAGCTCATTGAATGGACAGTGACGCAACTGTCACACGCGGTCGAGCGCGGGCAGCTTGATCTGTACTACCAGCCGATTGTCGATCTGCGTAGCGACCAGATTACCGGCGCGGAGGCGCTGTTACGCTGGCGGCACCCGAGCTTGGGGCTGCTGCCACCTGGCCAGTTCATACCGCTGGCCGAGTCGTCCGGTCTGATGCCGGAAATCGGCGCGTGGGTGCTGGGCGAAGCCTGCCGTCAGATGCACGAGTGGCAGGCTCTGGGCTGGCAACCGTTCCGGCTGGCTGTCAATGTTTCGGCGAGCCAGGTAGGGCCGGAGTTCGATGCACAGCTTAAGCGGGTACTGGCTGATACGAATTTACCGGCCGAACGTTTGGAAATTGAGCTGACCGAATCGGTCGCGTTCGGCGATCCGGCTCTGTTCGTCACGTTCGATGCCCTGCGCGCCATCGGCGTACGCTTCGCGGCCGACGACTTCGGCACGGGCTATTCCTGCCTGCAACACCTGAAATGCTGCCCGATTACCACGCTCAAGATCGACCAATCGTTTGTCGCGGGAATCGTGAATGACGCCCGTGACCAGACCATAGTTCGGGCAGTGATCCAGCTCGCGCACGGGCTGGGTATGAGCGTGGTAGCCGAGGGAGCAGAAACGCCGGCCAGTCTCGCGCAGTTGCGGCAAGCGGACTGCGACGCGGTGCAGGGCTTTCTGTTCTCCAAGCCTATGCCGGCGGCGGCATTCGCCGCCTTTGTCAAGCAATGGAGGGGTGCCACCATGAACGTCAACGAACCGACCACCAGTTGCTGCGTGTGCTGCAAGGAAATTCCGCTCGACGCCGCCTTCACCCCGGAAGGGGCCGAATATGTCGAGCATTTCTGCGGACTGGAGTGCTATCAGCGTTTTCAGGCCCGCAGCAAGGCCGTGACGGAAACCAGCGCCGATCCGAACGTCTGCGAGTTGCCGCCGTCAGGATGAGCTATACCCTATCCTGATGTCAGGAGAGGCCGCCCAGCAACGTCAGAATAGAGTTAACTTTTGTGTTTCTTGACACCTGCGGCGAAAGGTCATAGATTTCTTCCTGACACTTTCGTATTTGGAGGCATCTTGCAGGGTCAACGCATCGGCTACATCCGGGTCAGCAGCTTCGACCAGAACCCAGAACGGCAACTGGAGCATGTCGAAGTCGGCAGGGTGTTCACCGACAAGGCGTCGGGCAAGGACACCCAGCGGCCCGAGCTTGATTCACTGCTGGCCTTCGTGCGCGAAGGCGACACCGTGGTGGTTCACAGCATGGATCGCTTGGCGCGCAACCTCGATGACTTACGCCGCCTCGTGCAAAAGCTGACCAAGCGCGGTGTGCGCATCGAGTTTGTCAAGGAGAGCCTGACCTTCACCGGCGAGGATTCGCCGATGGCGAACCTGATGCTGTCGGTCATGGGGGCGTTCGCCGAATTCGAGCGAGCCTTGATCCGCGAGCGGCAGAGGGAAGGCATCGCGCTCGCCAGACAGCGCGGAGCCTACCGGGGCCGCAAGAAAGCGCTGTCGCCCGAACAGGTAGCCGATCTGCGGCAGCGGGCCGCCGCCGGCGAACAAAAAGCGAAGCTGGCACGTGAATTTGGCGTCAGCCGGGAGACCCTGTATCAATACTTGAGATTGGATCAATAGATATGCCTCGTCGTTCCATACTGTCCGCCGCCGAGCGGGAAAGCCTGCTGGCGTTGCCGGACACCAAAGACGACCTAATTCGACATTACACGTTCAGCGATACCGATCTCTCCATCATCCGGCAGCGGCGCGGGCCAGCCAACCGGCTGGGCTTCGCGGTGCAGCTTTGTTACCTGCGCTTTCCCGGCATCATCCTCGGCGTCGATCAGCCGCCGTTCCCGCCCTTACTGAAACTGGTCGCCAACCAGCTCAGGGTCGGCATCGAAAGTTGGGACGAGTACGGGCAGCGGGAGCAGACTCGGCGCGAGCACCTGGTCGAATTGCAAACCGTGTTCGGCTTCCAGCCCTTCACGATGAGCCACTACCGGCAGGCTGTGCATATGCTGACCGAGCTGGCCATGCAGACCGACAAAGGCGTCGTGCTGGCCGATGCCTTGGTCGAACATCTGCGGCGGCAGTCCATCATTCTGCCCGCGCTCAATGCCATCGAGCGCGCCAGCGCCGAGGCCATCACTCGCGCCAACCGGCGCATCTACGAAGCCCTGTCCGAACCGTTGTCGAACACGCATCGGCATCGCCTCGACGACCTGCTGAAACGCCGCGACAACGGCAAGACGACCTGGCTGGCCTGGCTGCGTCAGTCGCCCGCCAAGCCGAACTCGCGGCACATGCTCGAACACATCGAACGCCTCAAAGCCTGGCACGCGCTTGACCTGCCCACCGGCATCGAGCGGCTGGTGCACCAGAACCGGCTGCTCAAGATCGCCCGCGAGGGCGGCCAGATGACGCCCGCCGACCTAGCCAAGTTCGAGCCGCAACGGCGCTACGCCACCCTCGTCGCGCTGTCCATCGAGGGCATGGCCACCGTCACCGACGAAATCATCGACCTGCACGACCGCATTTTGGGCAAGCTGTTCAACGCCGCCAAGAACAAGCATCAGCAGCAGTTTCAGGCGTCCGGCAAAGCCATCAACGCCAAGGTGCGCCTGTACGGCCGCATCGGCCAGGCGCTGATCGACGCCAAGCAATCGGGCCGCGATCCGTTCGCCGCCATTGAGGCAGTCATGTCCTGGGATGCCTTCGCCGAGAGCGTCACCGAAGCGCAGAAGCTCGCGCAGCCCGATGACTTCGATTTCCTGCACCGTATCGGCGAGAGCTACGCCACCTTGCGCCGCTACGCGCCGGAATTCCTCGACGTGCTCAAACTGCGTGCAGCGCCCGCCGCCAAGGACGTGCTCGATGCCATCGAGGTGCTGCGCGGCATGAACACCGATAACGCCCGCAAGGTGCCAACCGATGCCCCGACCGGCTTCATCAAGCCGCGCTGGCAGAAGCTGGTGATGACCGACGCCGGTATCGACCGGCGCTACTACGAACTGTGCGCCCTGTCGGAGCTGAAGAACTCGCTGCGCTCGGGCGACATCTGGGTGCAGGGGTCGCGCCAGTTCAAGGACTTTGAGGACTACCTGGTTCCGCCCGAGAAGTTCGCCAGCCTCAAGCGGTCCAGCGAATTGCCGCTGGCCGTGGCCACCGATTGCGACCAGTACTTGAGCGAGCGCTTGGAGCTGCTGGAAGCGCAGCTCGCCACGGTCAACCGGATGGCGGCGGCCAACGATCTGCCGGATGCCATCATCACCGAGTCGGGCCTGAAGATCACGCCGCTGGATGCGGCGGTGCCCGACACCGCGCAGGCGTTGATCGACCAGACGGCCATGATCCTGCCGCACGTCAAGATCACCGAACTGTTACTCGAAGTCGATGAGTGGACGGGCTTCACCCGGCACTTCACGCACCTGAAGTCGGGCGACCTTGCCAAGGACAAGAACCTGCTGCTGACCACCATCCTGGCCGACGCGATCAACCTCGGCCTGACCAAGATGGCCGAGTCCTGCCCCGGCATGACCTACGCCAAGCTCGCCTGGCTGCAAGCCTGGCATACCCGCGACGAAACCTACTCGACGGCGCTGGCTGAATTGGTGAACACCCAATTTCGACATCCCTTCGCCGAGCACTGGGGCGACGGCACTACGTCATCGTCGGACGGCCAGAACTTCCGAACCGGGAGCAAGGCCGAGAGTACCGGCCACATCAACCCGAAATATGGCAGCAGCCCTGGGCGAACCTTCTACACCCACATTTCCGACCAGTACGCGCCGTTTCACACCAAGGTGGTCAATGTCGGCGTGCGCGACTCGACCTATGTGCTCGACGGCCTGCTGTACCACGAGTCTGACCTGCGCATCGAGGAGCACTACACCGATACGGCAGGATTCACCGATCATGTGTTTGGCCTGATGCACCTGCTGGGCTTCCGCTTTGCGCCGCGCATCCGCGACCTGGGCGACACCAAGCTGTTCATCCCCAAGGGCGATACTGCCTACAACGCGCTCAAGCCGATGATTAGCAGCGACAGACTGAACATCAAGCAGATACGCGCCCATTGGGACGAAATTCTGCGGCTGGCCACGTCGATCAAGCAGGGCACGGTGACGGCCTCGCTGATGCTGCGCAAGCTCGGCAGCTACCCGCGCCAGAACGGTCTGGCCGTGGCGCTGCGAGAGCTGGGCCGCATCGAACGCACGTTGTTCATCCTGGATTGGCTGCAAAGCGTGGAACTGCGCCGCCGCGTGCATGCCGGGTTGAACAAGGGCGAAGCCCGCAACGCGCTGGCCCGCGCCGTGTTCTTCAACCGCCTTGGCGAAATCCGCGACCGCAGTTTCGAGCGGCAGCGCTACCGAGCTAGGGAAGGTCTGCACAACCTCCGCTGTGCCTGCGTGATGTGAGACATTGACGACATGAAACAAATGAGCCTTGGCGAGA